>NZ_JBFUJD010000005.1:0-128351 GCF_056401555.1 Caulobacter sp. P4_E5 | reverse complement strand
GGATCCAGGTCTTCCTGGGGCAGGGGATCGTTCCGCGCGGCTACGATCCGCTGGTCCGCGTGCACTCGGACGAGGACATCGCCCGCTACCTGGCGAACATCGAAACGGTCATCGGCAAGTGCCTGAACGTGATGCCCAGCCACGCCGAGTTCGTGGCCCGCGCGTGCCAGGCCCCGCCGCTCGCCGCGGCCCCAGTTCCAACCCCTTAACGACGCTATTCGGAGTACCGCCATGACGACCGCCGCCCAGCCTTCATCCGCCCTGCGGATCCTGTGCCGGACCACAGCCGCCGTGGCGCTGCTCGCCCTGACTCCGATCTCGGGCGCGCTGGCGCAGGTCATGCCGGCCCAGGACAGCGCCCCGCTGGCGTCGCGCGCCAACGACCCCGCCTGGGCGCGGGCCGACGCCCTGGTCAAGCAGATGACGCTGGACGAGAAGATCACGTATCTGCACGGCCTGTTTCCGCCGATGACCAAGACGGTCGCGGCCGACATGATCCCCTCGGCCGGCTATGTGCCCGGTGTGCCGCGCCTGAAGATCCCGACCTTGCGCGAAAGCGACGCCAGCCTGGGCGTCGCCAACCAGGTCGAGCAGCGCAAGGGCGACGTCGCCACGGCCCTGCCGTCCGGCTTGGCCCTGGCCTCGACCTTCGAGCCTTCACTGGCTTTCCAGGGCGGTGCGATGATCGGCGCGGAAGCGCGCGCCAAGACCTTCAATGTGCTGTTGGCCGGCGGCGTGAACCTGACCCGCGATCCGTGGGCCGGCCGCAACTTCGAATATCTCGGGGAAGATCCGCTGCTGGCTGGCCAGATGGCCGGCGAGTCGATCAAGGGCGTGCAGAGCAATCACATCGTCTCGACGATCAAGCACTTCGCCCTGAACGCCCAGGAGACCGGCCGCCACGTGATGGACGCCCAGATCGACGAGGCCGACCTGCGCGAGAGCGACCTGCTGGCCTTCCAGATCGCCATCGAGAAGAGCGATCCCGCTTCGGTCATGTGCGCCTACAACAAGGTCAATGGCGACTGGGCCTGCCAGAACGACTTCCTGCTGAACAAGGTGCTCAAGCGCGACTGGAACTATCCGGGCTGGGTGATGTCCGACTGGGGCGCGGTGCACAGCACGGTCAAGGCCGCCCTGGCCGGCCTCGACCAGCAGTCGGGCCAAGAGTTGGACACCCAGATCTTCTTCGGCGACGACCTGAAGGCGGCGCTGGCCAAGGGCGAGGTCAGCCAGGCTCGCCTCGACGACATGGTCCGCCGCATCCTGCACGGGGTGATCACCTCGGGCCTGATGGACGATCCGACGCCCGCCACCGCTCAGCCGATCGACTACGGCGCTCACGCCAAGGTGGCTCAGGCCGTGGCCGAGCGGGGCTCGGTGCTGCTCAAGAACGCAGGAAACCTGCTGCCGCTAGCCAAGACGGCCAGGAAGATCGTGCTGATCGGCGCCCACGCCGATGTCGGGGTGATCTCGGGCGGCGGTTCGTCCCAGGTCCGCTCGGTCGGCGGCGCGCCGATCGAGATCCCGCTGAACGGCGGCGAGGCGGCCTCGTTCGTGCGCGTCACCTGGCACGCGTCCTCGCCTCTGGAGGCGATCAAGGCCGYCGCGCCCGGCGCGCAGGTGATCTATGTCGACGGCAAGGACCCCGCCGCCGCCGCGGCCGCCGCAAAGAACGCCGACGTCGCCATCGTCTTCGCCTGGCACTGGCAGACCGAGGCCCAGGACGCCCCGTCGATCGCCTTGCCCGAGAACCAGGACGCCTTGATCGAGGCCGTCTCGGCCGCCAACAAGAACTCGATCGTCGTGCTCGAGACCGGCGGCCCGGTGCTGATGCCGTGGCTCGACCGGGTCGGCGCGGTGTTGCAGGCCTGGTATCCCGGCCAGCGCGGCGGCCAGGCCATCGCCCGCCTGCTGTTCGGCGAGGTCAATCCGTCGGGCCGCCTGGCCATGACCTTCCCCAAGACCGCCGATCAGGCCCCGCGCGCCAGCGCGCCGGGCTTCGCGGAGCAGGCCGCGATCGACGACGCCCGCCGCGCCGGCCAGAAGGCCGGTCCGATCAAGGGCTTTTCGGTGAAGTATGTCGAAGGCGCCGCCGTCGGCTACCGCTGGTACGCCCAAGAGAAGCGCCAACCGCTCTATCCGTTCGGCTACGGGCTCTCGTACACGACCTTCGGCTACACCAACCTCAAGGTCGAGGACGGCGAGGGGCTGAAGGTCAGCTTCGACGTCACCAACACCGGCAAGGTCGCCGGCGCCGACACGCCGCAGCTCTATGTCACCGCCGGCCGGCGCAAATCGATGGTCCGTATGGCGGGTTTCCAGAAGGTCGACCTGGCGCCGGGCGAGACCAAGCGGGTCACCCTGGTCGTCGAGCCGCGCATCCTGGCCGACTACGACGTCGCCAAGCCGGGCTGGACGATCGCGGCGGGCAGCTATCCGCTCTATATCGGTCGCCATGCGGGCGACGCCGTGCTTAGCGGCAAGGCCCAGCTCAAGGCCTGGTCGAGGAAGCCGTGATGCGCCGTTTTCTACACGCCACCGTCGCGATCGTGGCGCTCGCTTCGGCGGCGCCCGCCGTCGCCGCGCCCAAGCTGCACGCCTGGGTGACCACCGGCGACAAGAGCCAGCTCCTGACCGCGCAGCCGCCGTCGGACGCCGTCACCGCCGGCGAYGTCGCCGGCCTACCGACCATCGTCGTCGACCCCAAGGAACGTCATCAGTCGATCGTCGGCTTCGGCGGCGCGATCACCGACTCCTCGGCCTGGCTGATCCAGAACAAGCTCTCGGCCCAGCAGCGCGACAGCCTGCTGCGTGAGCTCTACGGGCGCGGGGAAGGGGGGCTGGGTTTCAGCTTCACGCGGATCACCATCGGCGCATCCGACTTCTCGCTCGACCACTACAGTCTCGATGACGCGCCGGGGGGCGCGCCCGATCCGAAGCTGGAACACTTCTCGCTGGCGCGGCCCCAACAGGACGTCTTTCCCACAGTCCGCGCGGCGTTGAAGATCAACCCCGACCTCAAGGTCATGGCCTCGCCATGGAGCGCGCCGGCCTGGATGAAGACCACGGGATCCCTGGTGAAGGGGCAGCTGAAGCCCGAGGCCTATCCCGTCTACGCCCGCTTCTTCGCCCGCTACGTCAAGGAAGCGGCCAAGGTCGGCGTGCCGATCGACTATCTGAGCATCCAGAACGAGCCGGACTTCGAGCCGGAAAACTATCCCGGCATGCGCTGGCCGGCGCGCGACCGGGCGGAGTTCTTCGGCGAGCACCTCGCGCCGACGTTCAAGCGCGAGAAGCTCCGCACGAAGGTCCTCGACTGGGATCACAACTGGGACCAGCCGCAACAGCCGCTGACCGTTCTGGCCGATCCCAAGGCCAAGGCCTTCCTCGCGGGTGTCGCGTGGCACTGCTACGCGGGCGAGGTCTTGGCCCAGGACGGGGTGAGGGTGGTTCACCCCGACAAGGACGCGTTCCTCACCGAATGCTCGGGCGGCGAATGGGCGCCCAAGTTCGACGACAGCTTCTCGTGGATGGTCGAGAACCTGATCATCGGCTCGACCCGAGGCGGTTCCCGCGGCGTGCTGATGTGGAACCTGGCGCTGGACGAAAAGTTCGGTCCGCATGCCGGCGGCTGCAAGGACTGCCGGGCCTTCGTGACCATCGACAGCCGGACGGGCGCGATCACGCGCACGCAGGAGTACTACGCGTTCGGCCACGCCAGCCGGTTCGTGAGACCCGGCGCGGTGCGGATCGGATCGCCGGCCAAGCTCGGCGACCTGCGGACCGTGGCGTTTCATAACCGCGACGGGACCCGAGTCCTGATCGTCTTGAACCTCGGGACTGGGCCAGCAACGTTCGCGATCACCGAAGGGGCGCGGCCGTTCAAGGCCTCGCTGCCGGCCCGCGCGGCGGGAACCTTCGTCTGGTAGCGGGTGGCGAACCGACCGTCCGCTGAACACCGGGCGGAGGGGGATTGACATCTATCGCTGATCTGAGATTGATATCGATATCAATTGCAAATCAGTGGACGCCGAGCACCTGGCCGATCGGCGAGCCTGCAATTGATAACGATATCATCGCCTCTTCGGCGCTGAGCTCGCTTCGGCCATGGCTCGGGTGATCGCATCGCCCTGGCCCACGAACTCGGGCGAAACGTCCGAAAGGGGAGGAAACATGAGTGATCATAACACTCGGCGTGGCTGCCGCCGCGCCCTGCAAGTTTCTCACAAGGCCTTGGCCGTGGCTGCTGGCGCGAGCGCCTTGATGGCGTCGGTCGCCTACGCTCAGGCGCCTGTGGTCAAGGCCCCGGCGAAGGCCGAGAGCACCGCCGTCGACGAGGTCATCGTCACCGGCGTCATGGCCGGCACCGCGGCCAAGAAGGCGAACGTCTCGTTCTCTGTGTTGTCGGAAGACGACATGTCCAAGTTCACGCCGATCAGCGCCGACGACATGCTGCGCGACATGCCTGGCGTGGTCGTGGAGTCCAATGACGGCGTGGCGCGTAACGAGGTCTTCACGCGCGGCATGACGATCGGCACCGGCGCCAACACCTCGGGCTATTTCTGGACCACCATCCTGGAGGACGGGCTGCCCGTCGTGCCGTTCAAGTTCAGCGGCTTCCAGGACGGCTACTTCTATCGGGCCGACATCTCGACCAGCCGGGTCGAGTCGGTGCGCGGCGGCTCGTCGGCGACGGGCGTCACGACCTCCGTCGGCTCCACGTTCAACTACATCACCGGCCGGGTGAAGCCTGGCGCGATCATCCAGACCCGCATCGGCCTCGAGGGCGAGGACCTTCACCTGTCCTGGAAGCAGGTCGACGCCTCGTATGGCTGGATCAACAAGGAGGGCGACTTCGGCGTCGGCCTCAGCGGCTTCTACCGTCGGTCCAATGGCCAGGTGAACCCGGGCTGGGACCTGAACCACGGCGGCCAGTTCAAGCTGAACCTGTACAAGGACTACCAGACCTCGAACGGTTCGGGCTCGATCAACGTCGTCTACAAGCATCTCGACGACACCAACGCCGAGCTGACGACCTTCCAGCAGCCGACCTATGGCTATCAGAACGCGCAGGAAATCCCAGGCTTTGGCCGCGACGTGAACCTGTTCATGAACGGCGGCGAGCAGACCGTTCCCGGCGCCTACGAGGACAAGTCCCACACGCTCGACCCGTCGGCCGGCTATCGCTACCAGCAGGACGCGGTCTGGATGCGCTGGAACCACGACACCAACGGGCCTTGGAGCTTCACGGGCGCGCTGCGCCTGCAGAAGTCGCAATATCGGGGTCAGTCCTACAAGCCCCAGGGCCTGGCCTCGCTGGCCTCGGCGGCGGCCACGCGCGAGCGGTACGGGCTGAACGTCAACAATCTGGACCGCACGCCCGGCTACTACGAATACTACAACGCCGCCGGAGCTCTGGTCGCCAGGGTCGCCAACAACGTCAACGGCTCGCAGCTGGGCGTGAACTACCGCACGGGCGCGGCCTGTCCCCGGGTGACGGCGACCACCTGGCAGGCCAACAGCCTGTGCCTGGTTTCCAACGCCCTGCCGAACCGCGACATCGACATGCGCGGCGGCCTGGTCACCGCCACCATCCCCACCGCGGCCGGGGTCTACAATTCCGGCGTGGCGCCCGTCGCCAGCGCCTCGCAGGATCTGGTCCTGTTGACGCGAGCCGAGGACAACGCCCGCCAGTCCACCGACTACATGGGCAACTTCACAGCCACCTATCGCGGCGACAACTACAGCCTGAACCTGGGCGTCTACGTGTCGCGCTCGGAACAGGAGAATGACAACTGGGCCAACGGCCTTGGCGTTTCGGCCTGGGCCGACGGCCAGGTCCAGAACCTGAACGTCAAATACGTCACCGACACCGGAACGACCTATCAGTTGACCGACGCCGGCGGCTGGGGCTCGTACGGCAGCGGCCTGTTCACCACGGTCTCGCAGCGCGCCAAGATCCGCGAGATATCACCCTATCTCGGGGCCAGCTGGTCGCCGGGCAGATGGGACTTCAACGGTAGCGTCAAGTACCAGCGCTTCGACGCCAAGACCTATTCGGAGACCTGGGACACCCGCAATTCCGGCGCGGCGCTGCTGACCAATGGCGGGCTCGATGGCAACCCGCTGACCGTCTACGACAACATCTACATGACCAAGACCGCGACCAAGGTCATCCAGGCCGACAAGCATGTCGGCACCTGGAACTACAGCGTCGCCCTGGGCTACAACTTCAACGACCACCACAAGGTCTATTACCGCTACACCGACGCCAAGCAGCCGGCGGCCGGCGTCATCAACCGGTACTCGACCGCCGCGACCCTGGTGCGTCCGCTGGGCCCCACGGCCTTCATCAAGGGCCACGAAGCCGCCTACACGTTCGGCGATCGCAAGTTCAACGGCCAGATCACCTATTTCTACCAGAACTTCGCGGTGAACGATTACCCGACGGCGGTCGACAAGGACAACGTCTCGACCTACCTGCTGCCGGAGAACTTCAACCGGTACTTCACGCGCGGCGTCGAAGCCTGGGCCAAGTGGCGGATCACGCGGGCCCTGGAATGGAACCCGTCGGTCACCTTCCTGAACGGCAAGACCACCGAGGCCTATACCTGGCTCAACACCGGCGCCAACGGCCTGGGCGTGGACGACGACGTGCTTCGCGTCGACGCCGGTATCCTGGCCCGCTCGCCCAAGTGGACGGTCAGCAACACGGTCTCCTACAGCTTCAAGGACTTCCGCTTCAATCTCCGGCACCGCTGGATGGACGTGCGCAAGCTCAACAACAACTCGCTCGACCAGCGGTACCTGCCCAAGCAGGACAACCTGGACGCCTCCGTCCAGTACACCGGCATGAAGAAGACGCTGATCACCCTGGACGTCCGTAACGTGTTGGATAAGCAGTATGTCTCGGCCTACGACCCGATGATCAGCAGCAATCTGCCCGCCAACGTGCAGATCTACGACGTCGTCCAACAGCTGCCCGAGTCCGGCTTCCTGCTGAAGCGCAACGCGCCCCGGTCGGTGTGGCTGACGGTTCGGAAGGAATTCTGATCGATCGCCCCTCCAACTTGGCGACGAGGGATCGGAGCGCCGATCCCTCGCTTTCTTCGAGGTCACCACGCCATGAGCCTGGACGAGCTGCCAGCATGACCGACCACGATCTCAGACTGGTCGCGCCATTCAGTCCGACGATCATCAAGGCGACGATGAGCGCCGCGATGGTCGATGCGCTGAATGAGCGGATCGACTTCATCCTGGCTTCGGACGGGGAGGCGGCCGCGCGCGATTGGTCGGCCCATCTGGCCGGCGCGGTGAGCGCCGAGATCCGGATCACCGATATCCTCCTGGAGCTGCCAGCGCTGCGGGACTTTCTCTACGACGTCGCGCGGACCTATGCCTACCGGTGCGAAAACGCGCTGCTTCACTACAGCAACTACGACCGCACCGAGGAGCTCACGGACAAGCGGCTCGAGGTCCAGATCAAGGAAGCCTGGGTCAACGAGATGGTCGCGGGCGACTACAACCCCGCGCATTTTCACCAGGGATGCCTGTTCAGCAGCGTGGGTTTCCTGCGCGTGCCGCCCGGCTACGAGGCGGAGTTCCAGGCCGACAAGGCCCGGCAGAACACCGCCGGCTGCCTGCAGTTCATCGACAGCCGCAGCGCCGTCGGCGTCCGCAACCTGTTCACGGTCAAGCCGATGGTCGGGGAGTTCTATCTATGGCCGTCCTGGATGCTGCACTGCGTCTATCCGTTCAGGAGCCCGGGTGTGCGCCGGTCCATGGCGGTCAATCTGGCGCTGGTCTGACGGAGAGTGGCCGACTTACTTCGGCGCGCGTCACGAAGAGAAGAGTATTCGGGGAGATGGGCGTGAAGATCCGAGCAAAGACCGTCGCCGGCCTGGCCTTGGCCATCTCTCTTCTGGGCGGAACGGCGGAGTGCCAGACGCTGCGCGGCGGCCACCCTTATCTGACCTTCAGCGACAAGCACGTCGCCCAGTTCAAGGCGCGGATCGGCGAGGACGCCGGGGCCAAGGCCGCCTGGAGTCGGGCGCGGGCCAAGGCCGATGAAGCGCTGACGCGAAAGCCCGCCAACGATCGCGAGTTGAACGCGGCGCTGATGGGCCTGTCCCTGACCTACCGCATGACGGGCGAGCGCCGCTACGCCGACCGCGCCAAAGCCCTGCTGGACGTCTATGCCGGCCGCGCCAACTGGGTGACGGACAAACCGCTGCTGGCGCGCTCTCCGGTTTGGAACTCCGACCTCGGTATGGGGACCAGCGCCTATGTCTACGGTCTGACCTTCGACGCGATCTACGACGCTCTGACGCCCGCCGAGCGCGACCGCCTAGCCAAGGCCCTGGTCAAGGGGGCGATCAAGCCGACGCTCGCCGACTGGGTGGACGGCGCCGACCGCATCCACAGCCTCGACACCATGGGCCACAACTGGTTCAGCCACATCGTGTTCGGCGCGGGCGTGGCGGCCATCGCCGTCAAGACCGAGGAGCCCCAGGCCGACGCCTGGATCCGGCGCATCGACGAGGCCGCCGAGGAATGGGCCAATTACGACGGCAGCGCCATCGAGACCAAGCCCCGGCACTTCGCGGCCAACGGCGCCTTCGTCGAGAGCATCAACTACGCCGACTTCGCCGCCGAGGGCTACCTGCGCTTCAGGCGCGCCTGGCTGGACGCGTTTACCGAGAAGCCCGCCCCGACGCCGCGCCTGGCCGGCCTCGCCGACTACTTCATCCAGAACGTCTACCCGACGGCCTCAGGCGCGCTGTCCAGCAACTTCGGCGACGGTAATCCCACCGCCAGCGGGGCCAACGCGATCGCCAATCTTTGGGCCACCGGTGACCAGCAGCCGCGCTATCTCTGGTATCTCGACACGGTCGCGCCCAATCCCAATCAGAACGTCTTCGACGAGCCGGAGAACATGGTGCAGTGGCCGGCCGCGAAGGCCCGCGCCAGCGCCGCGCAGGGGCCTGGCTTGCCGACCAGCTGGATCGACAAGGACCTGGGCTCGGCGACGATGCGGTCCTCGTGGGCGCCGGACGCCACCTTCCTGGCGCTGCGCTCGGGCTTCACCTGGAACCACAACCACGCCGACGCGGGCAGCTTCATCCTCTGGCACAAGGGCAAGCAGCTGCTGATCGACTCCGGCAACAGCAACTATGCCCGCCCTGAATACGACGGCTACTACCGCCAGAGCGAGGCCCACAACGTCATCACCCTGGACGGCAAGGCCGAGCCGCCCAGCAACACTTATGACGGCTCRCATTTCGTGGGGCGCGTCGACCATCTGGTGGACGCCGGCGACCTGCGCTTCGTCTGGGCGGACGCGACGGGGCCCAACGCTCGTACCTTCGAGCGCAAGTATCGAAGCTTCCTGTGGCTGGGCGACACGATCCTGGTGATCGACGACGTGAAGGGCTGGGAGCCGGGTCGGTTCGAGTGGCTGCTGCACTATGAAGGCGAAGCCAAGCGGCAGGGCCAGGTCATCACCGTCAAGAACGGCGACGCCGAGGTCGCCGTGCGGCCGCTGTTCCCGGAAACCCTGCCCGACGCGGGCCTGCCCACCGACTATCCCGAACTGCTGGGTATGGCCGAGGGCAAGGGGCTGAAGGACCACGCGCCCGACGAAACCCAGCCCTATCTGCGTCTGCAGGCGCCGGGCGTCACCGATCGCACCAAGTTCGTGGTCGCGCTGACTCCGAACGGAGCCGGTCCCGCGCCGAGGATCGAGCGGATCGAGACCAAGGACTACCTGCTGGTGAAGCTCCATCAGAAGGGCGAGGTCACCGAGGTCTATTTCAACCTGCTGGCCGACGGTCGCATCCGCCACCGCAATGCCAACGCCAATCTCGGCGGCTGGGAGACCGACGCCTATATCCTGGCCCTGACCTATGCCGAGGGCGGCGGTCCCCAGAGCCCGAGACGCTGGTTCGTCGCCGACGGCAGCTATCTGCGCCGGGAGGGCCGGGTAGAGCTGGACTCGCTGTCCAAGGCCTTCGTCGTCAAGACGCGGACGGGGCAGGGCGCAGCCGCCAGCATCGAGGGCCAGCCGACCTACGCGATCCGCCTGGCCTGCGATGGCGCGCGATCGGTGAAGGTCGATGGCGTCGCGAAGGCTTGTGACCGCGACGTGGCGTTGGTCCGTCGTTCGCGGGTGACACGCTAGCTCGCCCATTGGTCGCGAAGCGTATTGATAGCGCTACCACTAATCTCTAGCCTCGCGACCGAACAAGGCCGGCCGTGGGCGAAGATCCGCGTCGGCGAGGAAGCGCAAGAGGAACTCTGATGGACCGCGAGAAGTATCACGCCTGCACCGGGCCAGCGTTCGAAGGCCGGCGCGTCTCCCGTGGATCATCGCGAAGGTCTCGTTTGGCCCCCTTGTTCGCGGGCCTCGTCATGGCCTTTTGCGCCGCCGGCGACGCGGCGCTCGCCCAGGCTAGCGCGCCGGCGCCGGTGGTGCGGCAGGACGAGGACGGTCTTTCGGTTCGCACCGCTCAGGGAACGGTCAATCTCCAGGTCTGGGGCGATCATATCGTCCGCGTCCGACGCTATCGCGGAGTCGCGCCCGATCGCGCCAGCTTGGCCGTCGTCCTGCCTCGGCCGGCGCAGCGGTTCAGCGTCGCCACCACGTCCGCCGGAGTCGAGATCACCACGCCCGCGCTCAAGGTGACCGTCGCCCGTGACGATGGCGCGGTGTCGTTCAGCGACGCGGCCGGAAATCTCTACACCCGCGAGGTCCTCAAGCCTGGAGACGACGGCCTGGCGCCGTCCGCGAGCGCCGCGTCGGGCCTATTCTCGGCCCGGCAGGCGTTCGAGATCTCCGGCTCGCAGGCGTTCCTGGGCCTGGGTCAACACGCCGACGGGGCCATCGACCGCCACGGGCGTCACGTGCTGCTGCAGCAGGTCAATGCCGACGTCGGCGTCCCGATGCTGTGGTCGACCAAGGGCTATGGCGTCCTGTGGGACAACGCCTCAGTGACCACCGTCGATGTCGGGATTCCCCAGGTCTCTAGCCGCCTGGTGTTCCAGTCGGAGGCCGCGCGCGACATCGACTACTATTTCATCGCGGGCGCCGATCCCGACGCGGTGATCGCCGGCTATCGCCACCTGACCGGCGCGGCGCCGATGATGGCCCGCTGGACCTGGGGCTTCTGGCAGTCACGCGAACGCTACGCCTCGCAGGACGAGCTGGTCGGCATCGCCCGCCGCTACCGCGAGATGAACATCCCCATCGATGCGGTGATCCAGGACTGGCAGTACTGGGCGCCGGGCCAGTGGGGCTCGCACCAGTTCGACCCGRCGCGCTATCCTGACCCGAAGAAGATGCTGGCCGACCTGCGCGCGATGGACGTGCACGCCATCGTCTCGGTCTGGCCGCGGCTCGACACCGACCTGGCCAACACCAAGGCGCTCGACGCGGCCGGCGTGCTGTTCCCGCCGACCTATCGCAACGTCTATCCGGCAGGCTTCGGCCGCTGGTACGACCCGTACGGCAAGGCTGGCCGTGACCTCTACTGGTCCCAGGTCTCCAAAAGCATGACGCCGATCGGTTTCGACGGCTACTGGCTGGACGCCAGCGAGGCCGAGCTGGGCGGCGACTGGGGCGAGATGCGGACCCTGAAGACGGGAGCGGGGCCGGGCGCGGAGGTCTACAACGCCTATCCCCTGATGCACACGACCGGGGTCTATGACGGCCAGCTGAAGGACGCGCCCGGCAAGCGGCCGTTCATCCTGACGCGGTCAGCCTGGCTAGGCCAGCAACGCAACGCGGCGGTGACCTGGTCGGGCGACATCCACGGCGACTGGGAGGTGTTCCGCAAGCAGATCCCCGCCGGGCTGAACTTCGTGGCCACCGGCATTCCCTACTGGAACACCGATATCGGCGGCTTCTTCGGCGGCCAGCCAGGTGACGCCAACTATCGCGAGCTGTTCGTGCGCTGGTTCCAGTTCGGCGCGTTCACGCCGATGTTCCGGGTCCACGGCACCGGCCCGGCCAAGGAGATCTGGCGCTTCGACGAGCCGGCGCAGGCGATCCTGCGGCGCTATGTCGAGCTGCGCTACCGGCTGCTGCCCTACATCTACGCGACGTCGTGGCGGGTCACCGACCAGGGCTACACGATGATGCGGCCGCTGGAGATGGACTTCGCCGCCGATCCGCTGGCCCATGGCCTCGCCGACCAGTACATGTTCGGGGCCAATCTGCTGATCAGCCCGGTGACGCAGCCGAAGGCCGAGACCCGCACGGTCTATCTGCCGGGCAAGGCGCCCTGGTACGACTTCTGGACCGGCCATCGCCTCGCCGGCGGCTCGACCGTGACCGCGGCCGCGCCGCTCGATCGCCTGCCGATCCATGTGCGGGCCGGCGCGATCCTGCCGCTGGGGCCCATCGTTCCGCACGCGGAGGCTGGCGTCAACGCGCCGCTGGAGATCCGTGTCTATCGCGGAGCCGACGGCGCCTTCACCCTCTATGACGATGAGGGCGACGGCCAGGGTTACCGCCAGGGACGGCGGGCGACCATCGACCTGCGCTGGAACGAGGCCCAGCGGACCCTGACGATCGGCGCGCGGAACGGGACCTATCCCGGCATGCCGCGCGAGCGGACCTTCAATATTGTCTGGGTCGGCGAGCAGACCGGCGCCGGCGTAGCTGTCGGAGCGCCCGCGAGCACGGTCCGCTACAGCGGTCAGGAAACGGCGGTGATCGCGCCTTAGTCGGCGGAGCCGACTAGCTGCAATCTCGCTGGTTGCAGGGATGCTCGTCTTGGGCCCTCCAGTCCTTGACGAGCTGACGGCGGCTGCGCGCGTAACGCTCTTCCAAGAAAACGACGCTGACTATTCGGTCGGTGCGAAAGAGGTGAAAGCCCGAACGCAGTTCGCACCATCCCGCAACGAACCGCTGGGACTCGATGAAACCGAGCATGATCGGCCAGATGGTTCGTTCCGTGGCGGGCTCGCACCTTGACTTCGGGTCTCGACGGCCGACTGGCGGCGCGTCAGGAAGGCGCGGTTATGGATCGCCATGGGGACAGTTTCTGGCGCCATGGATCGCGGGCGAGCGAAGCCGTGGGGCCCGGGATCACATGCAGGTCACGGACCCACCGGCGCGGCCCTTGGACTTGGCGCACAGCAGGATGGGTGTGGTCGCGATCAGCTTCAGCGACCGGACCATCTTTTCGGTCGCGGTCTTGTACTTGATGAAGTGCGGCGCCTTCAGGTGAGCCTCGTAGGCGCCGCGGCTGGCATACACCTCCAGCAGCCGGATGTGGGCTGGATTGTCGGCGATGGCGACCGAGTGCAGCATCAGCACGCCCGGCTCCAGCCTCACCGACGCCTCCTGTTCCTCGGCCAGGATGGCCTTGTAGGCCTCCAACTGGTCGGGATCGATCTCCAGCTCGGCGATGCGCGCCATTGGCCGCTCCGCGACGGCCTGGGCCTCGGCCCGGGTTGCGAAGCTCGACGTGACTGCGGCGGCGAGCGCCAGGATCCCTGCGCCAAACACGATCATCGATCTCTTCATGCTCTTCCTGTCCATCGTTCGAGGTTGCATGCGCATTCAGCGCAACACGCCGCTGACAAAACGGATGCCGCGGATCACCGCGACATCTGTGAAAGGGTCAGCCGTGGCTGTTCATTGGCTCGAACAGGGCTTCGCCCAAGCGGCGCGTCTCGACCGAGATGCCGACAAGAATCTCGTCCTTGCCCGCCTGGAGCTGCGCCACTGCCTCCGCCGCGAAATCTTCGGCGGACATCATCCGGCTGTTGACTGTCCCTCCGCTGCGCGCATCGCCTCCTAGGCCAGTGTCGACGATCGGCGGGGCGATCTCCACGACCTGGATCCTCGTCGCCTTCAGCTGGTGGCGCAGGCTGAGCGTGAAGGAGTGCAGCGCCGCCTTGGTGGCGCAGTAGACCGGCACGTCGGCCATCGGCGAGAAGGCCAATCCCGACGTGACGTTGACGATCGCGGCCGCGTCCTGTCGCCGGAGCACGGGCAGCAATTCGGTGATGAGGTGGATTGGCGCGGTGAAGTTGATCGCCACTTCCTGGTCTAGCGTGCCGATGGCCGGATCGTCACGGAAGTCACGCCGATGCTGAACGCCGGCGTTGTTGATGAGCACGTTGAGGCTTGGATGGTTCACCGTCAGCCATTCGACCATCGCCCGGCGACTGTCGGGATCGGCGACGTCGCAGACGCGGGTAACCAGTCCTGGCGCTTCTTGTCGGGCCCTATCGAGAGTGGCCGCGCTTCTGCCGCAAGCGATGACCCGGTTGCCGTCCTTGAGAAGACGCCGCGCCAGCGCCAAGCCGATGCCGCTCGCGCCGCCCGTGACGAGAATGGTGTTGCCTGTGAGTTTCAAGTCGCAAGTCCTTCCAACGAATGAGGAAGGTGCGTCGTCGATGACGTGGCGATCAGCGGACACACCTTCGCGACCGGCAAGCCGGGGCTAGGTGTCGCGGATGCCCGTGAGGGAGAGTTGCCGTCCGCTAGGACGACGACCGGGCTACCATCCGGTCAGCACTCTTTCGACGCTTGTTCTTTGGCAGAATTGGCGACCGACGGCAATCGCTCCCGCTGGCGGCGAAGGCCGCCAGCGGGGACGTCTTTTCGTTGATCAGAATTTGCGACTGAGGCTGAGCCCCCATTCGCGGGGACGCCCGAAGCTGGCCTCCTTCAGCCCGAAGCCGCTGGAGGCGTTGCCGGACACCATGTAGCGCTCGTCCGACAGGTTCGAGCCGAACAACGCCGCCTGCCACATCCGGTCGGGCGAGGCGTAGGCCAGCCGCGCGCCGAACAGGTCGTAGGCCGGCTGGGTCAGGGCCGGATCGTTGGCCACGTCGTTGTAGACGGTGCTGTAGTGCGTCCAGTCGACCCGGGCGGTCAGGCGGCCGCCGCCCGGCAGCTCCCGACCGTACTCGACCCCGCCGTTCAACGTCCATTTGGGCGCCTTGACGAAGTGGGTGGCCAGGGTGATCGGCAGCACCTGACCCGCCGCCAGGCCGGAGCCGACCTCGGTATATTTGGCGTCCATATAGCCGCCGCCGAAGTTGAAGCTCCAGTTGGCGGTCGGCTTGGCTTGCAACTCGACTTCGACGCCCTTGACCTCGCCCGCCGCGGCGTTGGCCACGAAGTTGCGCGGCGTCTGATTCACCGTGACCTGGATGTCCTGGTAGTCGCTGAAATAGCCGGCGACGTTGAGGATCAGGCGACGGTCCAGCCAGGCGGTCTTGGCGCCCGCCTCGTAGGTGAGCAGGGTTTCGGGCTGGTACTCGGTGACCTCGCTGGCGTCGTTGAGCGGCCGGGCGTTGTAGCCGCCGCTCTTGAAGCCCTTTCCGACCGATCCATAGAACAGGATGTCGGGCGTGGCCTTGAACTCCAAACCGATCTTGGGCGTGAAGGAGTTCCACGATCCGCTCGGGCTGACCTGGGCGATGACGACGCCGTCGCGGATGCGACGGTGGTCGAGCACATAGTCTTTCTCGTCGCGGTTATAGCGGGCCCCGACCGTGGCGCTGAGGCGGTCGGTCAGGGTCAGACTGCCTTGGGCGAACAGGGCGTAGGTGGTGCTGGTCACCTTGGTATAGACCGCCGCCGAGGGGCTGTAGGGCGGCGGGGAGGCGCCGGGCGCCAGGCCGAGCGCCAGCTTGGCGTAGCCGGAATCGGTGCCCCGTTCGCGGAAGACATAGGCGCCGGTCACCCAGGTCAGGCGATCGCTGAAGGACTGACCGCTGAGCTGGAACTCCTGGCTGTATTGCGCCTGGACGTCGTGGTTGAAGGTCTCGCGGAAGGTGAAGGGCGTGTTGTCGCCATCGCGGGCGAAGGTCGCCTTCAGGCCACGCACGGCGCTGATGCTCTTGAAGCTGACCGCGCCCAGGTCCCAATCCACGGTGGCCGAGCCGCCCCACAGGTCCAGGTCGTTGATGTTGGGGCCCGTGCCATAGGTCGTGAACGGGCTGTCCGTCAGGAACGAGGTGTTCAGCGACTTGGCCCCGTTCGGCGCGGTGATCCCCAAGCCGGGCGCGATATAGGTGTTGAAGTTGCCCATGAACGGCCCGACCGCGAAGCCCGGGACCGCGCCGATCACCAACAGCTTCTGCGGCGCCGAGTGCTCCCGCGCCCGCGTGTAGTCGGCCGACAGGTTGACGGTGACCGCGTCGGAGGCCTCCCAGCGAAGTTGGGCGCGGGCGGCGGTGGCGTTGCGATCGCCCAGGTCGTCTCCGACCAGCAGGCGCTTGCCGTAGCCGTCGCGGGTGAGCCGCGCCGCCGAGAGGCGGGCAGAGACCTTTTCGCTGAGCGGAATGTCGACGTGGGCCTTGACGTCCAGCCGATCGTAGCTGCCGGTCACGCCCTCGATCTTGCCGCCGAGCTCGTCCTTGGGCTGGTCGGTGGTGATGATCACCGCGCCGCCGATGGTGTTCTTGCCGAACAGCGTGCCTTGCGGTCCGCGCAGCACCTCGATGCGGCTGACGTCGAAGGCGTCCAGCGTGCCGCCGATCGAGCGGGCGTAGTAGACGCCGTCGACATAGACGCCCACGCCGGGGTCGCTGAAGATGGCGAAGTCGTTCTGGCCAACGCCGCGGATGAAGACGGTGGCGTTGTAATTGCCGCCGCTCAGCGCCGCGGCGCCATCGAAGCGGATGCTGGGCGCGAACTTGGCGATCTGGTCGACGCTGTCGACGCCCCGGCTTTCCAGGGCTTCACCGGCCAGGGCCGTGACGGCGACGGGGGTGTCCTGCAGTCGCTCCTCGCGGCGGCGAGCCGTGACGACCACCTCCTCGATCTGGACCGTGGGCGCCTCGGACTGTCCGGAGGCGAGGGCGGGGGACGCGATCGCCTGGGCGCCGGCGGCGGCGCAGATCAGCAGGCCTCCGGCGCGCAGCCGGCCGGAGATATTCCCATTCCTGGGCATCTGTTTCCTCCTCGTACGATGTTTTTCTCGACGAACCCCCGAGAGGCTGTCGGCAACACGCATTTTGTTATGAGTACTAATTATTTCAGAGCATGAATGTATGGGAGATTCAATCGGCGATGGACGGGAGAGGGGCGTTCGGAGAACCTTGTTGCGCGAGGGTCACTAACCGCGGCCTAGGACGCTCCGAGACAAATCCGCGCGGCGTGGCGCGGGAGCCGGAACAACGCTAGAGAAGCAGGATGATCGACGCGGCCGAACGTAAGGAACCGATGGACGAGGGCGTCTCGCTGGGCGGTCTGGAAACCACGGTCGGATTTGTGCTGCGCCTGGCCCAGGTGGCGGTGTTCAAGGACCTGCTGTCGGCCCTGAAGCCGTTCGACCTGCGCGTCACCGACTTGTCGGTGCTGCTCGTCATCGAGGCCACGCCCGGCCTGCAGCAACGCGCCATCGGCGACGTCCTGCGCATCCAGCGTCCTAACCTGGTGACGATCATCGACCAGCTGGAAGACCGCGGCCTCGTGCGGCGAGGACCGGTTCCGGGGGACCGCCGGGCCTATGCCCTGTCCCTGACTCCCGAAGGCGAAGCGCTGCTGCGGAAGGCCAAGCTCGCGCACGCCCAGCACGACGGCAAGGTCCTGGACGCCCTGGGCGACCTCGATAAGGAGCGGATGTTGGCCGCCCTCGAGCGGATCGCCGCGATCTGATCGGGAAGGCCCGGCGCGACCGACGAGGGTGTCGGCCGCGCGCGGAGCGTCAATCTTCCGAAGTCGGGCGCGCCGCCAGCCAGAGGCAGATCAGGCCGCCGGCGACAATGACCGGCAACAACGCCAGAAGCACCTGGTTGGACGAGCGTCCCGCGCCGATCAAGGCGGCGGCCAGCAACGGGCCCGCGGCCGAGCCCAKTCGCCCCATGACCACGGCGGCGCCGACCCCCGTGCCGCGCAGGCGGGCGGGATAGAAGCCCGGCGCCAGGCCGTAGACGGCCGATTGCACGCCCGAGACGGTGGCGCCCAGCGCCGCGCCGACCGCGAGATAGACCAGCAGCGAGGCCGGCGCGCCGGCCGCGGCCGCCACCGAGGCCGCCGAGGCGCCGAACACGCCCAGGATGGTCAGCGTGCGCCGGCGACGGTTGTCCATCAGCCAGCCGGTGGCGACGCTGCCGGCCGCCCCGGCCAGGTTGAAGGCGATCTGCACCAGGCCAGCGTCCGGCCGGCTCAGGCCTCGGCCGATCAGCAACGACGGCAGCCAGCTGAGCAGCAGGTACATGATCAGCAAGGCCAGGAAGAAGGCGGTCCATAGCAACAGGGTGGTCAAGGTCCGCCCTTGGCCGGTGGCCGCCTCGACGAAGCCTGATTTCTGGCCGTCAGCCACCGCGTTCGAGGCTTTCGGCGGGTTGGGCAGCAGGGGAATGGCGAGCAGCAGGGCCAGCAGCGGGCCTACGCCGCCGACGTAGAAGATCATCCGCCAGTCCGACGGTTCGGCCCCGGCCAGGCTGACCAGGCTGGCGAGGGCGCCGCCGCAGGGCAGGCCGGCATAGAGAAAGCCGACGGCGCGGCCGCGCAGCTTGAGCGTGACGCTCTCGGCCACGATGGCGATCAGGTTCGGCAGCGCCCCGCCCAATCCGACGCCGGTGAGGAAGCGCGCCAGCAGCAAGCTGTTGAGATCCGTGGCCAGGCCGGTGGCGATCGACAGCAGCCCGAACGCCGCCACGGAAACCAGGAGGGTGACCTTTCGGCCGAAACGGTCGGAAAGCCGCCCGCCCATCGCCGCGCCGGCCATCAGGCCGAAGGTGCTGACGCTGAAGAACCAGCCCAGGTCCTCGGGCTTCAGGCCCAGATTCGGCGCCAGCCGTGGCGCGGCGACTCCGGCGGCCTGCAGATCGAAGCCTTCGAACAGGGCCAGAAGGCAGCAGATGGCGACGGCGATCAGGCCGCCGCGCTGGGGAATTGCGGTGTCGTCGCCGTCGCGCATGATGTCTCCTGGATTTCCTCGACGTCGAACCTTCTGGTTCGATCTTGTTGGTTGGGGTCAGCCGAGTTCGGACATGACCTCCGCGGCCTCGGCGAAGGCGGTGTTGGCGGCCGGAACCCCGGCATAGATGGCGATCTGCATCAGCACCTCCTTGAGCTCGTCCTGGGTGAAGCCGCCCTGTTCGAGGCCGGCGCGGACGTGGAGGCGGAACTCCTCCCAGCGGGCCAGGCTGGCGCAGATCGCCAGCACCAGCAGTCGCCGGGTGCGGTGATCCAGCCCCGGGCGGCTCCAGATCTCGTTCCAGGCATAGCGGGTGATCATCGCCTGGTAGTCGGCGGTGAACGGCGTGCGGCCGGCCAACGACTTGTCGACCCAGGCGTCGCCCAAGACCTTTCGGCGGGTGACGAGGCCGGCCTCGAACAGCGTGTCCTTGGCGTCCTGGACGGCGGTTCCGTGCAGGACCTCGGCCAGGAATCCGCGTACGGCCCCGGCGAAGGCGGCGGGGGCTTCGAGGCTGGGCAGGTGGGCGCCCTCGACCACGGCGTGGCGAGCGCCGGGGATGGAGGCGACGATCCGGTCCCCATGGCCTTCGAACGGCGTCGCGATGTCCCTGGCCCCGGTGAGCACCAGGGTTGGCGCGGTGATGGCCGACAGGCGGTCGAGCAGGGCCATGTCGCGGATCGCCGCGCCGCAGCCGCAATAGCCGTCGGGGCTTTGGGCCAGGATGCCGGCGCGGACGGTGTCAATGACGTCGGGACGCCGTGCGCGGAAGTCGTCGGAGAAGAAGCGGCCCAGCACCGCCTCGACGATCGCGCCCAGGCCCTCGGCGCGGATCAGCGCCAGACGCTGGTCCCAGGTCGACGGATCCATGGCCGGCGAGGTGCAGGCCAGGATCAGGGCCTCGACGCGTTCCGGCGCTTTCGGCGCGAGGACCATGGCGATCATGGCCCCCAGCGAGGTGCCGCAGATCGAAGCCTTGGCGACGCCCGCCGCGTCCATGACCGCCAGCACGTCGTCGGCCAGCAGATCCAGGCTGTAGTCGCCGGCCGGCGCGTCCGAGGCGCCGTGGCCGCGGGTGTCCAGGCGCAGCACGCGGAAGTCGGGCGTCAGGTGCGGGACGGCCAGGTCGTAGAGGGAAATGTCCAGGCCGATGGAGTTCAGCAGCACCAGCGCCGGCTTGTCGGCCGCGCCGTCCAGCCGCCAGTAGATCCGCGCGCCGTGGGAGGTGGCGAAAGGCATCAGCGGTCCTCTTTCCGATGTTCAGCCAGGGCGCGGGCAACCAGGGTCTCGGACTCGCCGAGGTCGGTCCCGACCCCGGCGGCGGCCAGGTTGGCGGCCATGCGGGCGGGGTCGACCTCCAGGCCTTCGACGACCGGCGTCATGGCGCTGAGGGCGCCGTGGGCCAGCTGGAAGAGATCGGCCAGCACGGGCGCCTCGACCTGCCAACCGCCCAAACCGCGCTCGTGATGCTGGAAGGCGAGGGCGGAAAAGACCGTCGCCGCC
Source organism: Caulobacter sp. P4_E5 (assembly GCF_056401555.1). NCBI lineage: Bacteria > Pseudomonadati > Pseudomonadota > Alphaproteobacteria > Caulobacterales > Caulobacteraceae > Caulobacter > Caulobacter sp. P4_E5. The sequence goes on along the minus strand of NZ_JBFUJD010000005.1, from coordinate 107,952 downwards.
AGGTGAGGCGCGCGAATGGCGGCCGATAGCGCGACCTGGCAGCCCGTGGGATTGCGCTTATGCGCCATGGCCGAGGAACCGCCCCGGCCCTCGACGCGTGGTTCGAAGGCTTCGGCCACTTCGGCCTGGGCCAGCAGCGAGAGATCGCCGGCGATCTTGCCGACCGCGCCGACCAGGATGGCCAGGCTGGACGCCAGGCCGGCCACGCCCTCACGGCGAGCGTGCCAAGGCGTGGCGCTCGGAGGCAGGTCCAGCAGCGCCGCCATGCGTTCGACGACGACCTGGCCCTGGCCGTCCAGCCCCGCCAGCGTTCCGGCCGCGCCGCCCAGCTGCAGCCGGATGGCTGCGGCTTGCTCGGCCTCGAAGCGGGCGAGGGCGGTGTCGAGGCCTTGCAGCCAGCCGGCGACCTTCAGGCCAAAAGTGATCGGCAAGGCGGGTTGCAACAGGGTGCGGCCCAGCATCGGCGTGGCCGCGTGACGTTCGGCGAGGATCGCCAGAGCGTGGGCGAGGCGAACGCCTTCGGCCCGGATAAGCGCGGCGCCGGCCTTGGCCTGCAGCATCAGCGCGGTGTCGGCGAGGTCCTGACTGGTCGCGCCCTTGTGCAGCAGCGGCGCGACATCGAGCGGCAACCGTCCGCGCAGAGCGCTGACGAGGGGAATGGCCAGGGTCCCGGCGTGGGCGGCCTCGCGGGCGAGCGTTTCGATGTCCAATGGCTGCGCGCAGGCATTCGCGATGGCGTCGGCCGCCGCCGCGCCGATCAGGCCCGCCTCGGCCTGGGCGCGCGCCAGCGCGATCTCGAAATCCAGGGCGGCGCGCAGCAACGCCTCGTCACCGAAGGCCGCCAGCATGGCGGGGGTCGAGGCGGGGAGATCGCGCAGCAGGGACAAACGGAAACCTTTCGATCAGACGTCGAAGAAGACGGTTTCCCGCTCGCCTTGCAAGACGATGTCGAACCGCCAGGCGTCATCGATCTTGCGAGCGACCAAGGTGTCGCGACGTTCGGCCGGAACCAGGGCCAGGATGGGGTCGCTGGCGTTCTCGGCCGCGTCCTCGAAATAGATCCGCGTGACGAGGCGCTTGATCACGCCGCGGCCAAAGACGCCAACCGCGATGTGCGGCGCCTGCGCGCTATTGCTGGGCCCCGGGACCGAGCCGGGCCGCACCGTCTTGAAGCGATAGAGGCCGTTCTCGTCCGTGGCCGCGCGGCCGAAGCCGATGAAGCCCTCGTCCAACGGCAGGTTCACGCGGTCATCGCCAGGGCTGGCGTATCGGCCCGCCGCGTTGGCCTGCCAGATCTCGATCATGGCGTCCGGCACGGGTTTGCCGTCGGCGTCGTAGACCACGCCCTCGAGCGTGATCGTCTCGCCGGCGACGGCCCCGCGCGGCGGCGACAGGTTCAGAACGTAATGCTCTTCCGGAAAGAGCTCCGGGCGAGCCCCCATGTCGGACTGTCCCACCAGATCGGCGCCGCCCTTCCAGGGCAGGCCGTAGTGGAAGAACGGACCGACGGTCTGGGACGGCGTCTGGCCGAACAGGGCCGGATCCTGATTGTCCTGGCGCGGGGCCGGGTTGACCAACTCAGTCGTCATGATCGTCCTCGAAAGGCGTGGCCTCGCGGCCGCGCAGCACCACGTCGAACAGATAGCCCAGCGCCCAGTTGGCCTGGGTCGTGCCGATGTCGAAGCGCGAGACCATGCGCTGGCGGAACGGCATGGGCACGGCGTTGGCGATCGGGTCGATCTCGATCAGCGGATCGTCGGGGAAGTACATCTGGGTGATCAGGCGCGTGGCGAAGGCCGGACCCAGCAGGGACAGATGGATGTGAGACGGTCGCCAGGCGTTGTGGTGGTTGCCCCACGGATAGGCGCCGGGGCGGACGGTCACGTAGCGGTAGCGGCCCTCGGCGTCGGTGACCACGCGGCCGGCGCCAGTGAAGTTGGGGTCCAGCGGAGCATCCCACTGGTCCTTCTTGTGGATGTAGCGGCCGGCGGCGTTGGCCTGCCAGATCTCCATCACGGTGTTGGGGACCGGACGGCCGTGCTCGTCCAGCACCCGGCCCGAGACGATGATCCTCTGGCCTTGCGGCGTTCCCGCGTGCTGCGCCGTCAGGTCGGCCAGGGCGCCGCCCATCAGGTTCTCCCAGCAGCCGGCCGGGCCGGTGGTCTCGGTCAGGGTGTGCGGGATCTTGACCAGCGGCTGGCGCGGCGAGCGGGCCACGGTCGAGGCGTACCTGGGATGCAGCGACGCCGGCTGGCTGGCGTCCTCGCGGGCATAGGGCCGGATCAGCGACATGACGGTCTCCTAGACGCGCTCGAAGGCCAGGGCCGCGCCTTGGCCAACGCCGATACAGAGCGTGGCCAGGCCGCGCTTGCCGCCGGTGGCCTCCAGCTGGCGCAGAGCCGTCAGCACCAGCCGCGCGCCCGAGGCGCCGAGCGGGTGGCCCAGGGCGATGGCGCCGCCATTCGGGTTCACGTGAGGCCCGTCGTCGGGCAGGCCCAGCTGACGCAGCACCGCCAGGCCCTGGGCGGCGAAGGCCTCGTTCAGCTCGACGGTGTCGAAGTCGCCGATCGAGAGGCCGGTCTTGGCCAGAAGCTTGCGGACCGCCGGGACGGGACCGATCCCCATCACGCGCGGCGGCACGCCGGCGGTGGCGTAGCCGGTGATCCGGGCGCGCGGCGTCAGGCCGTGGCGTTTGACGGCCTCTTCCGAGGCGACGATCAGGGCCACCGCGCCGTCGTTGACGCCCGAGGCGTTGCCGGCCGTGACCGTGCCGCCTTCGCGGACGACAGGCTTTAGCTTGGCCAGCGCTTCGAGGGTCGTCTCGCGTGGGTGCTCGTCGCGCTCCACCAAGGTTGGACCGGCCTTGCCGGGGATCTCGACGGGCGTGATCTCGCCGGCCAGGAAGCCCGAGGCTTGGGCCGCTGCCGCCCTTTGCTGGCTGCGTAGGGCGAAAGCGTCCTGGTCCTCGCGGCCGATCCCATGATCGGCGGCGACGTTCTCGGCGGTCTCGGGCATCGAGTCGACGCCGTGGGCCTTGCGCATGGCCGGATTGACGAAGCGCCAGCCGATCGTGGTGTCGAAGATCTYGGCGTTGCGCGAGAAGGCGCTGTCAGCCTTGCCCATCACGAACGGCGCGCGGCTCATGCTCTCGACGCCGCCGGCGATCACGAGATCGTTCTGGCCCGACAGGATGGCGCGGGCGGCGTAGCCGATCGCCTCTAGACCCGAGGCGCAGAGGCGGTTGACGGTGACGCCGGGAACCTCGACCGGCCAGCCGGCCAGCAGCAGCGCCATGCGGGCGACATTGCGGTTGTCTTCGCCCGCCTGGTTGGCGCAGCCCAGGACCACTTCGTCGATGGCCGACAAGTCCAGGCCGGGATTGCGGGCGGCCAGAGCCCTCAGCGGGATCGCCGCCAGATCGTCGGCCCGCACCTTGGCCAGCGCTCCGCTATAACGGCCGATGGGGGTGCGGATACCGTCGCAGAGATAGGCCGTGGTCATTGGAAGGCTCCCGGATCGAAGGCGGCGCGGGTCTTCGCGCGCACCTCATCCAAACGAACGTTTGGAGCCAGTTCAATGAGTTTCAGGCTCTTCTCCCCCGAGGGCCCCCGTCGCTCCAGATCGAAGACGCACAGATCGGTGATTACCAGGTCGACGCAACCGGCCCCGGTCAGGGGCAGGGCGCAGCGCTCGAGGATCTTGCTCTCGCCGGCCTTGTTGGCGTGGTCCATGACCACGATCACCCGCTTGACGCCGGCGACCAGGTCCATCGCGCCGCCCATGCCCTTCACCATCTTGCCGGGGATGGTCCAGTTGGCGATGTCGCCGTTCTGGGCCACCTCCATCGCGCCCAGCACCGTCAGGTCGATGTGTCCGCCGCGGATCATGGCGAAGCTCTGGGCGCTGTCGAAGAAGCTGGAGGTCGGCAGTTTCGTGATCGTCTGCTTGCCGGCGTTGATCAGGTCCGGGTCGGCCTCGCCTTCGAAAGGGAAGGGACCCATGCCCAGCATGCCGTTCTCGCTCTGCAAGGTGACGTGCACGCCTTCGGGGATGTGGTTGGCCACCAGGGTCGGGATGCCGATGCCCAGGTTGACGTAGAAGCCGTCCTGCAGCTCGCGGGCGGCGCGGGCCGCCATCTCGTCGCGGGTCCAGGCCATCAGACGGTCTCCCCATGGGCTTCGCGAGGGCGCGTCGTCAGCTTTTCGATCCGCTTCTCGTTGATCGTCGAGCGGATGATGCGGTCGACATAGATGCCCGGCGTGTGGATGGCGTTGGCGTCCAGTTCGCCCGCCTCGACGATCTCCTCGACCTCGACGATCGTGACMTTGCCGGCCGTGGCCATCACCGGATTGAAGTTCCGCGCGGTCATCCGGAACATCAGGTTGCCTTCCGGGTCGGCCTTCCAAGCCTTGATGATGGCGAGGTCGGCGCGCAGCCAGGTCTCGCGGACGTAGGTCTCGCCCTCGAAGGCCTCGACCGGCTTGCCCTCGGCGACCACCGTGCCGACGCCGGTCTTGGTATAGAAGGCCGGGATGCCCGCGCCGCCGGCCCGGATGCGTTCGGCCAGGGTGCCCTGCGGGTTCAGCTCCAGCTCCAGCTGGCCCGACAGGTAGAGCTGCTCGAACAGCTTGTTCTCGCCCACGTACGAGCTGATCATCTTCCGGATCTGGCCGTTGTTGAGCAGCATCCAAAGCCCGAAGCCGTCGGCCCCRCAGTTGTTGCTGATCACGGTCAGGTTCTTGACGCCGGTGTCCTTCAGGGCCGGGATCAGGGTCTCGGGATTGCCCGACAGGCCAAAGCCGCCCGACATCAGGGTCATGCCGTCGAAGGTCACGCCCTCCAGGGCGGCCGCGGCGCTGTCGTAGATCTTGCTTTTCATGATGTCTCCAGGGCGCGGCTAGACCAGCGGAAGGCCGACATAGTTTTCGGCCAGCGTCACCTGAGCGGCGCGCGAGTCCTTGATGTAGGCCAGCTCGGCGACCTGCATCTTGCGGTCGAAGCCGTCACGGTCGGGGAAGCGGTGGGTCAGGCTGGTGAACCACCAGGAGAACCGCTCGGCCTTCCACACCCGGGCCAGGGCGCGGGCCGAGTAGCCATCGATCCCGGCCGCCGAGCCCTCCTGGAAGTACTCGGTGAGCGCTTCGGAGAGCATGATCACGTCGGAGACCGCCAGGTTCATGCCCTTGGCGCCGGTGGGCGGGACGATGTGGGCGGCGTCGCCGGCCAGGAACAGCCGGCCGTGCCGCATCGGCTCGGTGACGAAACTGCGCAGCGGCGCGATCGACTTCTCGAACGAGGGCGCGCGAACGATGCGCGAGGCGGCCTCGGGACCCAGGCGGATCGACACCTCGTCCCAGAACCGCTCGTCGGGCCAGTCCTCGAGACGATCGTCCAACGCGCATTGCACGTAATAGCGACTGCGGGTGGGCGAGCGCATCGACGCCAGGGCGAAGCCGCGCTCGTGGTTGGAATAGATCAATTCGTGGTCGCAGGGCGGGGMGTCGGTCAGAATGCCCAGCCAGCCGAACGGATAGACGCGTTCGAAGGTCTTGAGCACGCCCTCCGGGATCGCGGCGCGGCTGACCCCATGATAGCCGTCGCAGCCCGCGATGAAGTCGCAGTCGAGCCGATGCTCGACCCCGCCATCGCGCCAAGTGACGTAAGGGCGGTCGCCATCGATGTCGTGAGGCTGGACGTCCTCGGCCTCGAAGACGATCTGGACGTCGCGCTGCTCGGCCGCGTCGAACAGGTCCTTCATCACCTCCTGCTGGCCGTAGACCATGACGGTCGAGCCGCCGGTCAGTTCGGCCATGTCGATGCGGAAGATTTCGCCGTCGCTGGCCAGGTTGGTCCCGCTGTGGACGAGGCCCTCGCGCCGCATCCGTTCGGCGAGGCCGAGGCGCTCCATCAGGTCGACGGTGATCCGCTCCAGCACGCCGGCGCGCACGCGGCCTTCGACATAGGCGCGGTCCTTGCGCTCTAGGATGACAGCGTCGACGCCGGCCTGTTTCAGCAAGTGGCCGAGAAACAGTCCGGCCGGTCCCGCGCCGATGATGGCGACTTGGGTTCGCACGATGGAGCTCTCCGCCCTGATGTCGCCTCCCGCGACTTGCGTCAAACCTGACCCTGGCCGTCAGCAATTAGGATGGACAGAGCGTCACAAAAGTTGGATTTTTCGACTGATCGCGCCAGCCTTCGAACCTCGGTGTGGAGCTTCCGGACTTGTCAAAAACCCCCACGGTACCGAGCTTCTTTCTGTTCGGAGAGCCCTTGAAGACTGTCGAGGGCAAGTTCATCCACCTCGAAGAGTTGGACGATCGAACTCGGCCCAACGATTGGAATATCCGCGCCCACGCGCACGCGGACCTCAATCACGTCTTCCACATAACCGCTGGGGGCGGGATGATGCATGTGGACGGCGAGACGATCGCCTTCGCCGCGCCGTGCGTGCTGCTGGTCCCGTCCGGCCGGGTTCACGGGTTCGCCTATGAGGTCGAGACGGCCGGTTCGGTGCTGACGGTCGCCGACAGCTATCTTCGCGACCTGACCACCCGCGAGCCGGCGTTCACAGACCTGTTCCAGGCGCCGCGCCAGTTGCCGCTTGATCCTCAATCGCGGATCGCGGCCTCGCTGGAGGCGCTGTCGCGCGAGCTCGTCTGGACGGCCCCGGCCGGTGGCGCGGCGGTGGAAGCCCATCTGTTGACGATCCTGGTGGAGGCTCTGCGGCGGCTGGTCCGAGGTGAGGCCGCCAGCCCGGCCGTTCAGGGCGGGCACGTCACCTTGGTCGCGCGGTTCCGCGAGCTGGTCGAGGCGCACTACCGCCAGGGTTTGCCGATGGAGGCCTACGCCCGGCGGCTGGGCGTCACGGTCGCCCGCCTGCGCGCCGCGTGTCTGAGGGCCGCCGGCGCTTCCCCCCTGCGCCTGGTCCAGGACCGGCTGCTGCTGGAGGCCAAGCGCGCGCTTCTGTACTCCAACATGACGATCGCCGAGGTCGCCTACCATTTGGGCTTCGAGGACCCCGCCTATTTCTCACGCTTCTTCGCCAAGGCCGAAGGGGTTTCGCCCAAGCGCTATCGCGCCGCGCGAGCGGAACATTCGCCGACGATCGCCGCGTAATTCTGTCCCGCGGCCAAACGTCGGCTTGCGCGTATTGTTTGCTTGGCGTACAAAATGTCGAGCGTACAAATAATCAGCGCCGCGATGCGCTTTCGCGCCAAGGGAAGGAACGACCATGAGCTCGACCCAGGCCGTCTTCGAGCGTCTCGACCCCGTCACCGGCGCGGTCGCCACCACCTCCGCCGCCATGACCCCGGACCAGGCTCGCGCCGCCGTCGACGCGGCTCAAGCCGCTCTGCCGGCCTGGAGCGCGCTCGGACCGAACGCCCGCCGCGCCTTGCTGTCGAAGGCGGCCGAGGCGCTGGAGGCGCGGGCCGACGCCTTCGTGGCGGCGATGATGGGCGAGATCGGCGCGACCGAGGGCTGGGCGCGCTTCAACCTGATGCTGGCCGCTTCGATGGTCCGCGAGGCCGCGGCTATGACCACCCAGATCAACGGCGAGGTGATCCCGTCCGACAAGCCCGGTTGCCTGGCCATGGCGGTGCGCGAGCCGGTCGGCGTGATCCTGGGCATCGCCCCGTGGAACGCGCCGATCATCCTGGGCGTCCGCGCGGTGGCCACGCCCCTGGCCTGCGGCAACACCGTGGTGCTGAAGGCCTCCGAGAGCTGTCCGCGCACCCACGAATTGATCGCCGAGGCCTTCGCCGCGGCGGGTCTGCCGAAGGGCGCGCTGTCGATCGTCACCAACGCCCCCAAGGACGCGGCCGAGGTGGTCGGCGCCCTGATCGACCATCCGGCGGTGCGGCGGATCAACTTCACCGGCTCGACCGCGGTGGGCAAGATCATCGCCAAGCGCGCGGCCGAGCACCTTAAGCCGGTGCTGCTGGAACTGGGCGGCAAGGCGCCGCTGATCGTGCTGGAGGACGCCGACCTCGACGAGGCGGTCAAGGCGGCCGCCTTCGGCGCCTTCATGAACCAGGGCCAGATCTGCATGTCCACGGAACGGATCATCGTCGTCGACGCCGTGGCCGACGCCTTTGTCCAGAAGTTCGCCGCCAAGGCCAGCAGCCTGGCGGTGGGCGACCCGCGCGAAGGCAAGACGCCGTTGGGGGCCGTGGTCGATCTGAAGACGGTCACCCATGTCCAAGGCCTGGTGGCCGACGCCGTCGCCGCCGGGGCGATCCAGGTCAGCGGAGGTCCGGCCCTGGGCGTGCTGATGCCCGCCACGGTGGTCGACAAGGTCACGCCGGCCATGCGCCTGTTCCGCGAGGAAAGCTTTGGCCCGGTCGTGGGCGTGATCCGCGCGCGCGACGAAGAGCACGCCATCGCCCTGGCCAACGACACCGAATACGGCCTGTCGGCCTCGGTCTTCACCCGTGACATCGCGCGCGGCCTCAAGGTCGCGCGGCGGATCCAGTCCGGCATCTGCCACGTCAACGGACCGACCGTGCACGACGAGGCCCAGATGCCGTTCGGCGGGGTCAAGGCCTCGGGCTACGGCCGCTTCGGCGGCAAGGCCGGCATCGACGCCTTCACCGAGCTGCGCTGGATCACGGTCGAGACGCAAGCTGGCCACTTCCCGATCTGACATTCCCCGATCTGACATCCTGTGGGGGCGCCGCGTGTCGCCCCTCTACGATTTCCAAGGACCGAACATGACCGACGCCAACGACACCGCGACCTTTCGTGTCGAGAACCGCATCGCCTGGGTGAAGTTCAACCGCCCCGACAAGCGCAATTGCATGAGCCCCACCTTGAACCGCCGCATGATGGAGGTGCTGGACGAGCTGGAGTACCGTGACGACGTCGGTGTCCTGGTCCTGACTGGCGAAGGCTCGGCCTGGTCGGCGGGCATGGACCTGAAGGAGTACTTCCGCGAGACGGAAGCCAAGGGTCTGGGCGCGACCCGCCAGGCCCAGCGCGAGTCCTACGGCTGGTGGCGTCGCCTGCGCTGGTACCAGAAGCCGACCATCGCGATGGTCAACGGCTGGTGCTTCGGCGGCGGCTATGGCCCGCTCTATTCCTGCGACCTGGCGATCGCCGCCGACGAAGCCCAGTTCGCGCTGTCGGAGATCAACTGGGGCATCCTACCGGGCGGCGGCGCCACCAAGGTCGTGGTCGACCTGATGCCGCTGCGCGACGCGATGTATCACGCCATGACCGGCGAGCTGATCGACGGCCAGAAGGCCGCCGCCTGGCGCTTGGTCAATGAGAGCGTGCCGCTGGAGCGCCTGGAGACGCGGGTGCGCGAGCTGGCCGAGGTGTTGCTGAGCAAGAACCCGGTGGCGCTGAAGGCGACCAAGGACGCCGTCCGGCGGGTCAAGGAAATGACCTACGACGGCGCCGAAGACTATCTGGTCCGCGCCCAGGAGGCGGCCAACTCGTTCGACAACGAGGGTCGCAAGGAAGGCATCAAGCAGTTCATCGACGACAAGACCTACAAGCCAGGACTCGGCGCCTACGATCTCGCCAAGCAGAGCTGAGACGAGGGCAGGGGAGGACATGACGGCGGGAGGGACGATCAGATGACCCCGATGGACCATGTCGCCRTCCAGGCGCGTCTCCAGCCGGACCGGGTGGCGGCCGTCGACCTGGCCGGCGGCCGGCGCTGGACCTATGCCGAGCTCGACCTGGCGATCGCCCGGGCGGCGGGCGTGCTGCGGCGACGCGGGATCGGCGAGGGCGAGCGCCTGGCGGTGCTGGCTCGCAACCGGGTCCTGCTGGCGGTCCTGCATCTGGCCTGCGCCCGGCTTGGCGCGCTGTTCGTGCCTCTGAACTGGCGGCTTAGCAGCGGCGAAATCGCCGCCCTCGTCGAGGACGCCGCGCCCGCCCTGATCGTCGGCGACGCCCTTCTCGGCGCGGCTGGACTACTGGGTCTTGATCTCAACGCCCTGCAGGCGGAGATCGACGCCGCCCAGCCCGAGACGTCGACCCAGGGCGACCGTGAACGGCCGTCGCTGATCCTCTACACCTCGGGGACGTCCGGCCGTCCGAAAGGCGCCTTGCTGTCCGAGCGCAACCTGGATCAGACCGCGATCAATTTCGGTCGTCTGGGCAAGGTCACGCACCAGAGCACCTTCCTCGTCGACGCGCCGATGTTCCATATCATCGGCCTGATCACCTCGATCCGCCCGGCGCTGATGCATGGCGGGACGGTGCTGGTGTCCGACGGGTTCGAACCGAGCCGAACGTTGAGCCGCTTGGCGGATCCGGCGCTGGGCGTCACCCACTATTTCTGCGTGCCGCAGATGGCCGCGATGTTGCGGGGCTTGCCCAATTTCGACGGCGCGGCGTTGTCCCGCCTGACGGCCGTGTTCACCGGCGGCGCGCCGCATCCGGCCGCCGATATCCGCGCCTGGCTGCAGCAGGGCGTGCCGGTGGTCGACGGCTATGGCATGAGCGAGGCGGGCACCGTGTTCGGCATGCCGGCCGACATCGGGCTGATCGACGCGCGAGCCGGCTCGGCGGGCCTGGCCATGCCGGCCGTGGCGACCCGGATCGTCGATGAACAGGACAACGACTGCCCGCCCGGCGCCGCTGGCGAGCTTCTGCTGAAGGGCGACAATGTCTTCCAGGGCTACTGGCGCCGATCCGAAGAGACGGAACGCGCCTTCACCGCCGATGGCTGGTTCCGCACCGGCGACATCGCCCGCGCCGACACTGAGGGCTATCACTGGCTGGTCGATCGCAAGAAGGACATGTTCATCTCGGGCGGCGAGAACGTCTATCCGGCCGAGATCGAGGCGGCCCTGGCCGATCACCCGGCCATCGCCGAGTGCGCCGTGGTCGGCATGCCCGACCCGCGCTGGGGCGAGATCGGCCATCTGGTCGCGACCTGCCGGGATGGCGCCGTCCTCGATTTGGCTATCATTCTGAATCATCTCGAAAATCGGCTGGCGCGCTATAAGCTGCCCAAGGCTCTCACCCTGGTCGCGGCCCTGCCGCGCACGGGCTCGGGCAAGATCCAGAAGACGATCCTTCGCGAGCAGTTGCTCGCCGAGGATCCAAGAACCTGAACGTCAGCGGTCTCTCGGGGAGCGACTGGCGAACCAAAGGGAGGGATGAGATGGCGCCCAGTCTCGATCTACAAGGCGGCGCGGCTCGCACCAGGGTCGGGCTCGACGCCTGGAACGCCGTGGTCGCGTCTACCTTCGACAATCTCGTCGTCGACGCCGACCGCGAGGGGTTCGAGGGCAGCATCGATGTGTGCGACCTGGGCGGCATGGACCTGTCGCGGGTCGCCTCCAGCGCCGCCGTGGTCCGGCGCGGCCGCTCGGCCTTGGCGCAACGCCCCTATTTCAAGCTGCACGTCCAGGACGTCGGCCGCAGCCTGAACCTGCAGGATGGCCGCGAAGCCGTGCTGGACGAGGGCGACCTGATGCTCTGCGATCCGGCCCGCCCCTACACCATCCGGTTCGACGATCCGAACCGCATGCTGGTGCTGCGGATCCCTTCCGAGCGCCTGGCCGACCGGATCGGGGATCCCGAAGCGCTGTGCGGCCGGCGACTGGCCGGGACCGGCCTGGCGGGCGCCTTGCTGACGTCCTTCATCCGCACCCTCTGGACCAATGCCGGCCGCGGCTGCGCGCCCGTCGGAGAAGCGGTGCAGGAGGCGGCTCTGTCCCTGCTGACCGCCGTGGCGCGGGAGAGCGACGGGGAAGGGCGGAGCGTCCGGGATCTCGACCCGAGCCAGAGCGCGGGCGGCCGTATCAAGCGCTTCATCGACGAGAACCTGTGCGATCCGGACCTAAGCGTTAGCCGGGTGGCCGGCGCGCTCGGCGTGTCGCCCCGCTATGTCCAGATGGTGTTCGCCGGCATGGCGACCACGCCGCTGGCCTATATCCGACGCCGGCGATTGGAGCGCGCGGCCCGGACCCTGCGCGAGGACGGGACGACCTGCAACATCACCGAACTTTCGTTCGGTCTCGGCTTCAACGACCTCTCGCATTTCAGCCGTGCTTTCAAGGCCTTCTACGGCGTGGGGCCGCGAGAATTCCGGGCCAGCTGAGCCTCGATCCAACCTCGGCGTCCCCGAAAACGACGTCGGGCTTCGCACTCGTGAAAGTCGCCTTCGCGCCTGGCCAAGTTTGCCGCCGCCGCCCGTGCTCCACTGTCGACAACGACATAATAGGGAGGTTCGGGCCATGGGGCGTAAGCTCTGGTTACATCAGGTGTTCGGGGCGGCGTCGTTGCTGGCCCTGGCGACCGCGGGCGTCGCGCACGGCCAAATGCTCGAGGAGGTGGTCGTCACCGCCCAGAAGCGGGCGGAAAACGTCCAGGACGTGCCGATCGCCATCTCGGCCTTCACGGCCAACGCCCTGCAGGAACGGGCGGTCGGCAATGTCGCCCAGCTGTCCAACCTCGCCCCCAACGTCACCCTGGACGGCGGCACGCCGTTCTCGGGCTCGCCATCGGTGCTGTCGGCCTATGTCCGCGGCATCGGCTCCGACGACTTCGCGTTCAACATCGATCCGGGCGTCGGCATCTATGTCGACGGCGTCTATCTGGCCCGCACCGTCGGCGCCAACCAGGACCTGCTGGACGTCGAACGCATCGAGATCCTGAAGGGGCCGCAAGGCACGCTGTTTGGCCGCAACACCATCGGCGGGGCCATCTCGATCGTCACCCGCGAGCCGGGCGATGCGTTCAAGTTCAAGGGCGATGTCACCGTCGGCAGCTTCAAGCTGATGCAGGCGCGCGGCAGCGCCGACCTGCCGTTGGCCGAGGGGCTGTCCTCGTCGATCACCTTCGGGATCAAGAGCCGTGAAGGTTATGTCGAGCGCATACCGTTTCCGGACGCCCGCGCTCGCAACACCACCTCGTACACCGCCTTCCCGTCGTCCGACTATCGCACCGCCTCGCGCGAGGGCGGCGAGAACAGCTGGAACCTGCGGGGCAAGCTGAAGTGGAAAGGCGAGGCGACCAAGGTCGTGCTGGCGGCCGACTACACTCACGAGGACGGCGGCGGGCTGGCCAATACCCTGGTCGGCACGACCGAGACGGTCCCCGGCAACTTCGCGGGCACGACCAACCTGCCGGGCACGGCCTTCGATCCGACCGGGACCACCGGTTTCCTGTTCGGCGGGCTCTACAACTTCTGCATCGGCGCGACCCCGACCCAGATCGCCGCCCGCAGCGCCCAGGCGCTGTGCGGTGTGCGCGGCACCCAATACAGCCCTGGCCTGCACGTCGCCTCGCTGGCCGGCGTCAATGTCGACGCCGATCCGAACAACAACCGGCTGCCCTATGACGGCCGCTTCATCAGCAAGGACATCGACAAGAGCTACGCCACCGGCAACAGCTTCTCGAACCTGGTCAACTGGGGCGTCGGCGCGACCGTCGAGCACAGCCTCACCGACGAGGTGACGCTGAAGTCGATCACCGCCTACCGCAAGCTGCTGTGGAAGAGCGGCACTGACGCCGACGGCTCGCCGCTGAACATCGGCCAGCTCAGCTTCGACATGAAGCAGTGGCAGTTCAGCCAGGAGTTTCAGCTGCTTGGATCGGCCTTCGACAAGAAGCTGAACTATGTGCTGGGCGGCTATTACTTCAAGGAAAAGGGCTCGCTGCACGACTATGTCACCTTCGACGAAGGTCTGCTGCAGGTCGACGGCCCCAACCAGCTGGAGACCAAGAACTACGCCGCGTTCGGCCAGATCGACTGGCGACCGATCGACCTGATCGGCGTCACCATCGGCGGCCGCTACACCAAGGAAAAGAAGCTGTTCGAGGGCGGCCAGCAGGACCTGAACGGCTTCAACTACAAGCTCTTCGGCTGTTCGGACGCCAATGGCGCCATCACGCCGAACGGCGCCTTCCCGCTGGCCCCGATCTCGTGCCAGACGGGCCTCGGCTATCCCGATCCCAGCAATCCGGTGCGGGTCTATGCGCCGGGCGTTAACGAGCAGACGTTCAGCAACTTCTCGCCCAAGGTCGGCGTGCAGCTCCATCCAGCCGACGACCTGATGGCCTATGTCAGTTGGTCCAAGGGCTACAAGACCGGCGGCTGGACGACCCGCCTCACCAATCCCCAGCTGCTGGCCCAGCCATTCGGCGAGGAAGAAGCGACCACCTGGGAGGTCGGCTTCAAGTCCAAGCTGCTCGATCGCCGCCTGCAGCTGAACGGTTCGGTGTTCAAGACCCAGTACGACGGCATCCAGTTGAACTTCCAGCAGGGCACCTCGCCGACCATCCGCAACGCCGGCAACGCCGAGATCAAGGGTGTCGAGTTCGAGGCGGTCGCCGCGCCGATCGAGGGTCTGACGCTCAACGCCTCGGTGGGCTATCTGCACGCCCGCTACACCGATGTGCTGGCTGGCGTGCTGGCGGTCAGTGGTCCCAATCCCTTCCAGGCGGGCACCTTCGTCGGGGCGCCGTTGCCCAAGACGCCCACGTGGAAGATCAACTTCAGCCCGCGCTACGAGTTCAAACTGGCCAACGGCGGCTCGATCACGGCGATCGGCGACTGGACCTATACGTCCAGCATCTGGAACAACGCCCAGCGCACCTATCTGCTCGAGCGCCCGGCCGTCCAGGTGGTCAACGCCAGCCTTGCCTATGCCGATCCGGGCGGCGCCTGGAGCGTCAGCGTCGGCGGCACGAACCTGACCGACAAGCGCTACCTGACGACCGGCAACGAGAACATCGCCGCCGGCGCGATCTTCGGCACCTACAGCCGACCGCGCGAAGCCTATGTCCGCCTGGGCGTGACCTTCTGACGAAGAGTGGGGCGAGGGCGCATGCCGCTCGCCCCTTTTCGCCCTCTGGGGCTCAGTAAATCTAGGAGCGCGAGATCGCCATGAACGACATGAGCCCGCGACCCGGCGCGTTGATCGATGCGCCGTTGCTGTCGGCCAGCCAATGGAGCGAACGCCTGTTCTCCAACGGCTGGCGCACGCCCCAGGGCGGCGTGATCGACGTCCTGGAGCCCGCCACCGAGACGGTGCTGACCCGCGTCGGGCGCGCCGACCGGTTCGACGTGGCGCTCGCCGCGGCCTCGGCCAAGGCGGCTCAGCCCGCCTGGGCCGCGCTGACCGCCGATGCGCGGCAGGAAATCCTGTTCCGCGCCGCCGATCTGCTGGACCAGCACGCCGCCGACCTCGCGCCGTGGATCATGCGCGAGAGCGGTTCGGTCGGGGCCAAGGCCGCCGTCGAACTGGAGCACGCCGCCGGCTTCGTACGCCAAGCTGGCGCGATAGCGACCGAGGCCGCCGGGCTGGTCTTGCCCGCCTCCCTGGGCAAGACCAGCATAGCCCGCCGCGTTCCCCTGGGCGTGGTGGCCGTGATCTCGCCGTTCAACTTCCCGTTGGTCCTGTCGATCCGCGCCGTCGCTCCGGCCCTGGCGGCCGGCAATGCGGTCGTGCTCAAGCCCGATCCGCGTACGCCGATCAGCGGCGGCTTCCTGATCGCCCGACTGTTCGAGGCGGCGGGCCTGCCCGAGGGGCTGCTGCACGTGCTGCCCGGCGACGCCGAGGCCGGCGACGCCCTGTGCCGCGATCCCAACATCGCCATGGTCGCCTTCACCGGCTCCACGGGCGCCGGTCGCAAGGTCGGCGAGGTGGCCGGCGGGCACCTGAAGAAGGTGGCGCTGGAACTGGGCGGCAAGAATCCGCTGATCATTCTCGACGACGCCGATCCGGACGTCGCGGCCTCAAACGCCGCCTGGGCCGCGTGGCTGCACCAGGGGCAGATCTGCATGACCGCCGGTCGCCTGCTGGTGCAGCGGGGGATCCACGACGCCGTGGTCGAGCGCCTGGCGGCCAAGGCGGCGCACCTGCCGGTCGGCGACCCGATGGGTGGCGACGTGGCGCTGGGTCCGCTGATCAGCCGCAGCCAGCTCGACCGCGTCCACGCCATCGTCTCCGATACGGTGGCGGCCGGCGCGCGCCTCGTCGCCGGCGGAACCCGTGACGGCCTCTTCTATGCACCGACCGTGCTGACAGGGGTCACGCCGGGCATGCGGGCGTTCGAGGAGGAGATCTTCGGCCCCGTGGCGGCGGTCACCGTGTTCGACGATCTGGACGAAGCCGCGCGCCTGGCCAACCATGGCCCCTACGGCCTGGCGGCGGGGATCATCACCGGTTCGGTGGGGCGCGGCATGAGCCTGGGGAGCACGCTGGACGTGGGGCACCTGCACATCAACGACCAGACGGTCGACGCGGGGCCGCACTCGCCGTTCGGCGGCATGAAGGCGTCCGGCAACGGCAGCCGCATCAGCGGACCGGCGAACCTGGACGAATTCACCACCTGGCGGTGGGAGACGGTCAAGGCCGTCGCCACGCCGTATCCGTTCTAGCGCCGCGGTTTTCGAGGAGCCTTCCGTATGCAGATCACCGCCGCCGTCACCCGCACATCGGCCGGACCCTTCAGCCTCGAGACGCTCGACATCGAGGCGCCGCGGGCGGGCGAGGTCCTGGTCCGGGTCGCCGCCACCGGGGTCTGCCATACCGACATGGTGATGCGCGACCAGCATCTGCCCACGCCCCAGCCCGTCGTCCTGGGTCACGAGGGGGCGGGGATCGTCGAACGGGTCGGCCCCGGCGTGACCAAGGTCGCGCCCGGCGACCACGTGGTCATGACCTTCAATTCCTGCGGCCGGTGCCCTTCGTGCTCGGACCATGCCCCGACCTATTGTCACGAGTTCTTCCCACGCAACTTCATGGGCGCGCGCGAGGACGGCTCGTCGGGCCTGTCGCGAGGCGGGGAGACCATCCACGCCAACATCTTCGGCCAGTCGTCGTTCGCCACCCACGCCCTGTGCCACGAGCGGAACGCGGTGAAGGTCGACAAGGCCGCGCCGCTGGAGATCCTGGGACCACTCGGCTGCGGGGTGATGACCGGGGCAGGCGCGGTGATGAACGCCCTGAAGGTCCCCGCCGGCCGCTCGCTGGTGGTGTTCGGCGCCGGCGCGGTCGGCCTGTCGGCGGTTCTGGCGGCCAAGGCGATCGGAGCCGGTCCGATCATCGCCGTGGACATCAATCCCGAGCGCCTGGCCTTGGCGCTCGAGCTCGGCGCCGACCACGCCCTGGACGGCGCGGAGGGCGAGGTGGTCGAGAAGATCCACGCGATCACCGGAACCGGCGCGCACTTCTCGATCGACACGACCGCCAATCTCAAGGTGATGCGCCAGGCGGTCGATTGCCTGGGCGCTCGCGGCGTCTGCGGCCTGGTCGGCGCGTCCAAGATGGGCGACGAGCTGCCGCTGGACGCGGTGTCGGTGATGAGTGGCGGCAAGGTGGTGCGCGGCGTGGTCGAGGGCGATGCCGATCCCGACGTGTTTATCCCCGAGCTGATCGCGCTTTACCAGGCCGGGCTGTTCCCGTTCGACCGCCTGATCCGCTTCTACCCGCTGGCCGAGATCAACCAGGCGGTGGCGGATGGCGAGGCCGGCAGAGTGATCAAACCGATCGTGCGGATGACCTAATCCTCGGCGGTCTCCGCTTCCTTGGCCCGACGCGGATCCCGCGCCGGGCTCTTTTTTGTCCTAGAGATCAAGCACCAAGCGTGGCGTGCGCGCCCGCGAGCAGCAGGGCGTGAACTGATCGCCCGCGGTCTTCTCGGCGTCGGTCTGGAAGGCGTCACGATGGTCGGGCTCGCCCTCGATCACGCGGGTCAGGCACGTGCCGCAGACACCCTGTTCGCACGAGACGGGCACGAAGACGTCGGCCTCCTCCAGCGCCTGGGCGGCGGTCTGACCTGCGGCGACGGATACGACCTGGCCGGTGCTGGCGATCACTAGCTCGAACGGCCGATCCTCGCCCTCGGGCGCCGGCGCGGCGGCGAAGTGCTCCTTGCGGATCTGGTCGGGGCTCCAGCCGCGCGCCAGAGCGCCGTCGATGACGTGAGCCATGAAGCCGCCGGGACCGCAGACATAGAGGCGGCGTCCGGGCGCGGGATCGGCGAGCGCCGCGTCGAGGTCCAGCCGCGTGCCGGGTTCGGCGTCGAAGGACAACCGCACCGCATCGGCGAACGGCGCCGCCGCCAGCTCATCCAGAAAGGCGGCCCGCGACCGATCCCGGGCGCAATAGTGAAAGATGAAGGGGCTGCCCAAGGCGTGCAGTCGGCGAGCCATGGCCAGGATGGGTGTGACGCCGACGCCCCCGGCGAACAGCAGGTGCTCCTTGGCCGTCTCGTCCAGCGCGAACAGGTTGCGAGGAGCGCTGATGTCCAGCATCGCGCCCTCGGCCAGGGCCTCGTGCACATAGGCCGAACCGCCGCGCGAGGCTGGGTCGCGCAGCACGGCGATCCGATAGTGGCCGCGCTCGGCCGGGTCGTTGCACAGCGAGTACTGGCGCGTCAGGCCGTTGCCCAGGAAGAGGTCGACATGCGCGCCAGCGCTGAACGGCGGCAGATCGCCCCCCTCGGGACAGACGAGATCGAGCCGCACGATGCCCTCGGCGGCCTGGGCGCGGGACGCCACTCGAACCTTGATCATCAGGCCAGCGCCGCCTGTGGCGTCGCTTCGGCCGCGATCGCCTTGTCGATCGCCATGCGCGAGCGCACGCCGCCGGCGTCGATGTTCAGCTTCAGCAGCTTGCGGTCCGGGCGGGCCAGCAGGTTCGCCTGCTGCCGTTCCAACATCTCCAGATCCTCCGAGAAGATCTTGCCCTGGCCTTCGCGAATGGTGTCGGTCAGGCCCGCGTCGTTGACCGCGAAGCTTCGAGCCATGCCCCAGAAATACCAATGCGAGGTCTCGGTCTCGGGCGTGATGAAATCGACCACGACGCTGGAGACCTTCTTGTCGGCCGGGGCGTGATAGCCGCCGTGTCCGGCCAGGGCGACGCCGACCTCGATCATTACGTGGCTGGGCAGCGAGAAGCGGCAGATCTGCCAGCGGTCGACGAGGGCGTCCTCGGGCAGGCCGGCGCCGCGCAGCGCCATGCGCCAGAACGGCGGCGCGTGGATGCCTTCCATGAAGCGGCTGGTCACCACCTCGTCGCCCTCGAGACGGGTGGTCACCGGCGCCTCGTCGATCTCCTTCTGCCCGATGCTGGTGGCATGGACATAGGTCTCGTGCGTCAGGTCCATCAGGTTGTCGACCATCAGTCGGTAGTCGCAGGCGATATGATAGAGGCCGCCGCCATAGGCCCAGTCAGGACTGTCGGCCCAGAACAGCGGGTGCAGCTTGGCGGGATCGGCCTGGGCAGGATCGCCGGGCCAGACCCAGATGAAGCCGTGGCGCTCGATCGCCGGAAAAGCGCGGATCGCGGGGAAGGCCGCGACCCGCTGGCCCGGCATCGACGTGGCGTGGCCTTCGCACCCCATGGTCAGGCCGTGATAGCCGCAGACCAGCTCGCCGTCGCGCACGAAGCCTAGCGAAAGCGGAGCGCCGCGGTGGGGGCAGAAATCCTCGAGGGCGACGACCTGGCCGTCCTTGCCCCGATGAAACACCATCGCCTCGCCGCAGATCCGCCGGCCCAAGGGCTTTTCCGCGATCTCCTGGGGGGTACAGGCCACATACCAGGCGTCGCGCGGCCAAACCGCCGCGTTTTGGGAGGGCATGGTGTTTCCTCGTGGTTCTCGTTCGTTATTGGATCCAATAACGAACTGATATTCGCATTTCGTCAAGCATTGGATCCAATAACTGGGATTCAGGTTGTGGCCGCGACGGCGGCTCGGATAAGGTCGCGGCATGGAGACCAAGCGCATTAAGCCAGGCCAACGGGTAATCGTGGCGCTTCGCAAGATGATCGCCTCGGGCGAGATCAAGAGTGGCGAGCGCATTGGCGAGATCTCGACCGCCGCCGCGCTGGGCGTCTCCCGCATGCCGGTGCGAACGGCGCTGCGCACGCTTGAGCAGGAAGGCCTGGTCGAGCGTTTGGGCGCGCGCGGCTACGCGGCGCGGAGCATTTCCAGCGCCGGAATCCGAGACGCCATCGAGGTGCGCGGCGTGCTGGAGGGATTCGCGGCCCGCCGTTTAGCCGAGCGCGGCATGACGCCGGCGACACGCGAGCGACTGTCTGGGCTGATCGCCGAAGGAGAGACGCTCTTCGCCGCCGGGCGGTTGAGCGCCGAGGACATGGACCGCTACGCCGCCTACAACCTGGCCTTCCACGACGCCCTGGTGGCCGGCGCGGGCAACGGCGCGATCGAGACCGCCCTGGCGCGCAACAACTTCCAACCCTTCGCGGGCGCGGGCGCCCTGGCCTTGGATCTGATGGATCTGGACGCCGAGTATGATCACCTGCTGGCCGCCCACCGCCAGCACCAGTCGGTGTTCGACGCGATCGAGCGTGGCGACGTCGTGACGGCCGAGCGGATCATGCGCGATCACGCCCTGGCGGCGATCCGCAACACCAAGGTTTTCGAGGCGGCGGCCAGCGCGGGCTTGCCGCTGGGCGCGGCCGGGACGGTTCGCGCCGACTGACGATCAAGGCGCGCGAAGGGCCTGGAGATCGCCGCCAAAGCGCTCTACAAGCGACTGGAATACAGTTTCCCTGACGTACGAATTGGGTTTGCCGACCATGGAAGAGATCGCCGCCTTTGGCGTGCTGGGCGAAAGGCTGGGGCTACAGCTCCACTACGCCGACGTACGCGCCATGGCGGGGCTCGCCGCGCGGCTGTCGCCCTTGAAGGTCACACCGGCGCGGGCGACGGCGATCGTCTATATCGCCCTGCACGCCGGCTGCGATCAGACGACCTTGGGGCGCGCCCTGGGCGTCAATCGAGCCAGCACGATGAAGGCCGTCGACGAGTTGGAGGTCCTGGGCGCGATCGAGCGTCGTCCCGGCCGCGACCGGCGCACCAACGCTCTCCATCTCACCCCCGCCGGCGAGACCCTGCGCGCGCGAATAGAGCAGGAAACGCTGGCCCACGATCAAGCCGCGTTTGGAACGCTAACCGTGGCCGAGCAGGCGGAACTCAGCCGCCTGTTGGCGAAGGTCCGGTCGGACGGCGCGCCAGGCTAGTCGTCGCGCCTCGACTGACCAACAGGTCCGATAGGGTGTCAGGCGTTTTACGCCGACAGCGCCCCTATGGGGGGAGGACTGTCCAAGGCCTCGCGCAGGGCGGCCTGGCGGGAGCGGCTGACGGGCAGGGGCGGGCCCTCGCTCAGATGTAGCCGACAGCGGTCGCCGTCGCGCTCCAGGCGCTGCACCTGGGTCAGGTTGGCGATCACCGACCGGTGGACGCGCAGGAAGTTCGCCGGCAGCTGGGTCGCTAGACCGTCGAGGCGAGCGGCGTGCAGCAGGCTGCGGCCGCCGACCAGGCGCAGCTCGACATAGTCGTCGGCCCCCACCACGGCCAGGATCTCGGCGATCGGCACCAGCTCGACGCCGCGCGCCGAGGCCACGGTCAGGCGATCGGGGCGGCTGGCAGCGCGGGTCAGGGCGGCTTCTCGGCCGCGATCATCGCGGCCCAGCCGCACCACCTCGACCATCAGCAGCGGCAGGACCAGGCCGGCGGCGAGCAGGAAGTAGGACAGATCGGCCAGCCAGTCGGGGAAGCCGAGGGCCAAGGTGAGAAACAGCGCCAGATAGGCCAGGGTCAGCCGCGCACCAGGGAGGCGCCGATACGCGCCCGCCGCGGCGGGCAGGGCGGCAAGCGCCACGCCGATGATTAGCGCCCACACCGTCTTCTGGTCGAAGCCAGGCAACAGGGCGGTGATCCCGACGGCGACCAAGGCCGAGCCGACTATCGGGCTTCGCGCCTTGGGCAAAAACCGAGCGGCCGTATAGGTCACTAGAAGGATGGCGAAGGCGGCCGCCAGCAACCAAATGGCGCTCATCCGCCAGGCGTGCAGAGGGTAGGCGTAGTTGAACAGCGTTCGCAGGCTCTCGACGATGGCCTGCAGGGCCGCGACTCCGGCCATGGCGGCCAGGATCAGGCTGGATCCTGTGCGGCGCATGGCGTGGATGACAGCGAAGCCGAACGCGGCCGCTAGCAGCGCCCCGGCCGCCACGAAGGTGACGGCCAGCAGCGCTTGGCGCTGCGGAATAGGATAGGGCCAAACGTCCATGGCGTTCATCGGGCGAGCGAAACGCAGGCCGCCATGGAAGGACGAAAGATGCAGCACCAAGCTGTTCTCGCCAGGTCGCCAAGCGGTGTCGCGGATGGGAAAGACGGTCTGGTAGCGTCCGGGGATCTCTTCCCGCTCTGTCGCGCCGGGGCGGCCGTTGGCGCCGAGGCGTTGGCCGTTCAGCCAAGCCTCGGATGAAGCGACACCCCCCAGATAGAGCGCGCGAGGCCGGGCGTCGCCCGGGGCCTGGATCGTGGAGCGGATCCAGAGCTCCCGACCCTGCGGATCGACGAAATCCTGGACCGGGCGGCAATCGCTCAACACGGGACCGCCCGGGCCGATCACCCCATGACAAGCCTGCCACGACAGATCTTGGGCCCGGGCCAGGGTCGTAAAGCCGGTCAGGAGCAGGCCGAGAAGCAAGGTTCGCCACATGGCCCCTCTATAAGGCGCCGCTCGCCGAGACGCGCCGCCATTCGCCGATGGCGGGGCGCCATTGACCGAAGCGGCATGGCGGACGGCGCCGCGGACGGCTCAGCTGTCGACATGACCCACACCTTGCTTCATCGCCGCACCCTGCTCGCCGCCGCCGGCCTCGCTCTCCCGAGCCTGGCGTTCGCACAGGCTGTCCCTCCGGCCCAGGCTCAGACGACCTCTCCGTCGCAGGCGGGCCCATTCCGCTTCAAGAGTTTGCAGGGCGTGGAGACCGACGCCGAGCGTGGCTTCTTCGAGGTTCCGGAGGATCGCCGCGATCCCGGCTCGCGGAAGATCCGGCTGAGCTATGTCCGGTTCGCTTCGACAGCGGCCAAGCCGGGGCCGCCCATCGTCTACCTGGCGGGCGGACCCGGCGGCATGGCGACGCGGGCCGCGGGTGGACCGCGCTTTCCGATCTTCATGGCCTTGCGCGCGGTGGCCGATGTCATCGCCTTCGACCAGCGAGGCACGGGCCTGTCCAACGCCATCCCGACGCGGTCGCTCTCGACGCGCCCGCCGCCGGTGCTCACCGAGGCCGGGCTGACCTCCTACTTCCGCGACGAATTCCAGAGCGCCTGGGCCGACTGGACCAAGGCTGGTGTGGCCATGACCGGCTACAACACCGAACAGAATGCCGACGACATCGACGATCTGCGGCGTCACTTGGGCGCGGAAAAGGTCGACCTCTGGGGCATCAGCTACGGCACGCACCTGGCGCTCAGCATGCTCAAGCGCCACGGCGACAGGGTGAACCGCGTTGCCCTGGCCAGCCTGGAAGGCCAGAACCAGACGGTGAAGCGGCCGGCGGCGATCGACGATCTTCTGCGCCAGGTCGACGGCCTGCTGGCCGCCGATCCGGCCGTTCGAGCGGCCGTGCCGGACCTGCCGGCCCTGATGCGGCGCGTGCACGCCAGGCTGGAGGCGCAACCGGCCCCGACGAAGGTCAAGCTGAACGGTGCGCCGGCCGAGATCAGGATGGGTGGCTTCGGCGTCCAGATGCTGGCGGGCGGGCTGATCGCCAATCCCAATACCCTGGCCATGCTGCCGAGCTTGTATCTCGCCCTAGACGCGGGGCGGACCGACGTGCTGGCGCCGTTCCTGGGCGATGTGGCCGACCTGCTGAGCATAACCGGCATGCCGGAAGCCACGGATCTGGCGTCCGGGATTTCGCCGCGCCGGCTGGCCTTGGTGAGGCGTGAGGCGCGGACCGCCGTGCTGGGCGCGGCGCTGAACTTCCCGATGCCGCAGCTGCTGGGCGCGGTTCCGGGCGTTGACCTGGGCGAAAGCTTCCGGGCGTCGCTCCGCATCGACCATCCCGCCCTGCTGGTCGCCGGTTCGCTGGACGGCCGCACCCCGCTGGCCGAGCAGGATGAAGTCGCGGCTCAGTTCCGGCGCAAGTCGCGCGTAATCGTCGAGAATGCTGGCCACAATGTTTTCGAGGCCCATCCCGACGTGCGGGATTTGCTGGTGCGGTTCTTCCGTGGCGAGCCGGTGGCCGACACCCGGCTGAGCTTGCCGCCGCCGAAGTTCCAGTTGGCTTTACCCGGCTTGGCGCTCTGAAATCCCTTCGTGAGTCAGCGGGTAGGCAATGTCGCGTGGCTTCCGGCTGATCACGGCCGGCTATGACCATCCAGGCGCATTGACCGCCGGTCGCCGCCTCGCGAGTCCAGTCGTGATCACCGAAACACTTGCAAAATACCCGAACCTCTCGAACTATGAGTTCAGCATGATACCGGTGTCATAAGAACGCCGGGCCAGGGAGGTAATTGGATGTTGCAGTCAGATCGGTCCAGGTTGCGCGCGCGACTCGTCGCGGGAAGCGGCGCTTTCGCCTTGTTGCTGTCCGCCGGCGCGGCGGTCGCCCAGACCAGCGGGGCAGGGGCGCCCGCCACGTCGGACGACACCGTCGAGGCGGTCGTCGTTACGGGTTTCCGGAACAGCCTGGCCCAGGCGCTGAACGTCAAGCGCTCGTCAGCCGCGGCCGTGGACGCGATCTATGCCGAGGATATGGCCAAGTTCCCGGACTTGAACCTCTCGGAATCCATCCAGCGCATCCCGGGCGTCGCCATTTCGCGCGACGCCGGCGAGGGGCGCCAGATCTCGGTGCGGGGCCTGGGCGCCCAGTTCACGCGCGTGCGCATCAACGGCATGGAGGCCCTGACCACCTCGGGCGGCACCGACGCTTCCGGCGGCACCAACCGCAGCCGCTCGTTCGACTTCAACGTCTTCGCCTCGGACCTCTTCAACCGGATCACGGTGCAGAAGACCGCCTCGGCCGAGACCGAAGAGGRCTCGCTGGGCGCCACGGTGGACCTGAACACCGCCCATCCGTTCGACAAGCGGGGCTTCAACTTCGCGGTGTCAGGCAAGTACGGCTACAACGACCAGGCCAAGAAGGCCTCCCCGCGCGTGGCCGCCCTGATCTCCAACACCTGGCGCGACGACACCATCGGGGCCCTGTTCTCGGTCGCCTATTCCCAGCGCGACCTGCTGGACGAGGGCACGAGCACGGTCCGCTGGCAGACCGGCACGGCCACCTCGCCGGGCTTCCGCAGCGTGAGGGGCGTGACCTGCGCCACCAACGCGGCCGCCTGCGCCGAGGCCAATGGCGCCGTCCACCCACGCATCCCGCGCTTCGACTGGTATCACACCACGCAGGACCGCCTGGGCATGACCGGCTCGCTGCAATGGGCGCCCGACGACAAGACCCAGGTGTCGTTCGACGTGCTGTACGCCGACTTCAAGGGCAAGCGGAACGAGGACTTCCTCGAGACCTTCACGCCCCAGACCGCCGGCGCCTGCACCGCGACCTCGCCGGCCTCGTGCGGCATCAATCAGGTCGACGTGCTGGACTATACGATCAGCACGCCGCGCTCGAACTTCCCGGTGATGACCAAGGGGACGTTCAACAACATCGACCTGAAGACCGAGCAGCGCCACGACGAGCTGGAGACCGAGTTTCGCCAGTTCACCCTGGCCGGCGAGCACCAGTTCACCGACAGGCTGAAGGTCAAGGGCGTCCTGGGCTTCTCGAAGTCGACCTTCGCCAACCCGGTGCAGAACACGGTCCAGTGGGACCAGTACAACGTCCAGGGCTACAGCTGGGACTACAGCGGCGGCGACACCTATCCAACGATCAAGTACGGCACGGGCGACACGACGAACGCCGACGCCTGGACTCTGGCCGAGATCCGCATGGTCCAGGGCTATGTCGACAACAGCTACAAGACCGCCCAGTTCGATCTCGCCTATGACTGGAACGACAACTTCAAGCTCAAAGGCGGCCTGTCCTACAAGGCCTACAACAGTGAGAGCACCGCCTTCTCGCGCACCAACGGCACCTCGGCCAACATCAACCCGATCACCTCGACCGACCTGCGGAGCGTGCCGCGCTCGACCTATGCCGAGACGATCGATTTCTCCAGCCTGAACCTGCCGGCCGGCAACGTCTCGTCGTGGATCACACCGGACCTGCAGAAGGCCATCTCGGCCCTGCACATGGACGATCCGAACTACGGCAAAACGGTCACCACCACGCCGGGCACGGTCTGGAGAAGCCCGTTCGGCAACGAGTGCTTCACCACCGGCTGCGGCCTGTACCATCTGGGCCGCGAGGCCAGCCTGGGCAGCAACTACGCGATCGATGAGTGGGACACGATCGGCTACGTCCAGGGCGATTTCAACTTCGACCTCTGGAACGTGCCGGTGCGCGGCGACGTCGGCGTGCGCTACGTCCAGACCCGCCAGAAGGCGCTCGGCTACGGCGTCGTTCCGTCGACGGTCAGCGGCGTCAACTACCAGACGATCTCGGCCACGACCGCCACGCGTAGCTATGACGACGTGCTGCCGGCCCTGAACCTGGTGGTCGAACCGCGCGAGGACCTGCTGCTGCGCTTCGGCGCGGCCAAGGTGATGTCGCGTCCGAACCTCGGCTCGCTGACGCCGGGCGTGAACATCAGCACCGGCAGCAACAAGACGGTGACCTCGGGCAATCCGTTCCTGAATCCGTTCCGCGCCAAGACCGTGGACGCGGCGGTCGAGTGGTACTTCCAGCCCGGAGCCCTGTTGTCGGCGGCGTTCTTCTACAAGGACATCTCGACCTTCGTGCAGAGCTACACCTCGCCGCTGTCGACCTTCGACCAGAACCCGTTCGGCCTTCCCGACAGCGCGGCCGTTGCGGCCTGCGGCAGCACGCCGGGCTGCTCACCCAGCCTGCCGGTCTGGCAGTTCAGCACCTCGGTCAACACGCCGGGCGGCCCGCTCAAGGGCTTCGAGCTGAACTACCAGCAGCCGTTCACCTTCCTGCCCGCGCCGTTCGACAAGTTCGGCTTCCTGGGCAACTACACCCACGTGACCTCGGAGGTGACCTACCTGTCGTCGACGGGAGCGGTGACGGCGGTCGGCCCGCTGACCAACTTGTCGAAGAACAGCTACAACGCCACGCTCTATTTCGAGAACAAGAAGGTCAGCAGTCGCGTCTCAGCGGCTTACCGCAGCAAGTACTTGACCCAGATCCCGGGGCGTAACGGCTCTGATGTGGAGGGCACCAAGGGCACGCTGAACATCGACGCGTCGCTGACCTACACCTGGAACAAGCACCTGGCC
Source organism: Caulobacter sp. P4_E5 (assembly GCF_056401555.1). Lineage (NCBI taxonomy): Bacteria > Pseudomonadati > Pseudomonadota > Alphaproteobacteria > Caulobacterales > Caulobacteraceae > Caulobacter > Caulobacter sp. P4_E5. Next base: position 80,861 of record NZ_JBFUJD010000005.1, on the reverse strand, counting down.
TTCACGCTCGAAGGGGTCAACCTGACCAACGAGGTGCAGGACCAGTACTACGACTCCAGCAAGTTGGTGTCGTTCTACCACGAGACCGGCCGCGAGTTCTTCGCCGGCTTCCGCTACACCTTCTAGTCCACGGCGCGGCGCGGTTCCTTGAGAGCCGCGCCGTTTCGCCTTTCATGGCCTTCCCGCTTCGCTAGCCGGGGCGAGAAGCCGACTATTGGGCCTCTCGCTTCGTCGTGACCTTGCCGAAGACCGGAGCCCCTACGGTCGTTAGGCGATCGGTGGCGTCACCCGTCAGATCGAAGAAGACAATCCGATTGGCGCCGCGCCGCATCCAAGGGGCGGGCGCGTACAGTGTGTGCGCGGGTCCGATCGACCAGAACCGGCCAAGATTGTGCGTTCCGAGCCAAAGCTGGCCTTTGTGAAGACCGCGCATGTCCAAATAGGTGTCCGCGGGTCGGTCCACCGTCATCTCGGCTTCGTAGAAGCAGGGGCCCGCGCAGGGTTGAGGCGACATGCGCAGCTTGGACAGGTCGTCCATCGGCAAGCGGAACATGCTCCAGTCGTCCAGCGCCGCGCCGTCCAGGGTGACGGCGCCGGTCAGCCCGGTCTGCTCGGTTCGGATCGCATGCGAATAGTTGATGCGCCCGGTGTTCTCGACCAGGATATCGAGCGTGGCGCGGCCAGCCCGCGGGGGCAACTCCACGGTTTCCTGGCCCAGACGCCGATCGAGCGTTCCGATCAGCTTCTGGTCGACATAGACCTGGGCGTAGCTGTGCATCCCCTTGAGGACTAGCGAGCCGGCCTTCCCGTCGGCGAGGGAGACCCGATAGAGGACGTAGCCGTAGTTCTGGCCCAGCTCCTCGAACGTCAGCGGATGCTTGGCGCGAACAGGCTCGGGAAGGTTGCGCCATAGCGACGCGCTGCGCCGGATCGACGAGACCGGGAAGGTGGCGGCGACGCTAGCGGCGGGAGTTGGCGCGGCCGGTTTGCCCGTGACCTCGGCGATGACCGAGGCCAGCAGTCCGTATTTGTAGCGAGGGTTGCCCGCTTCATCGAGCGGCGCATTGTAGTCATAGCTCGTGGTGTCCGGGTGGTAGTCGGCGCCGGTGTGCGAATCCGCGCCGTTCATCCAGCCGAACGTGGTGCCGCCGTGGAACATATACAGTGAGACCGAATAGCCGCGCTGGAGCATGAAGCGCAGTTCTTCGGCTTCCTTGCGGCCGTCGGTCTCGTGATGATCCTCGCCCCACTTGTCGAACCATCCGGCCCAGTATTCGCCGACCATCCGCACCCCGTTTGGCCGGAACGCCTCCAGCTTGGCGACCGCGTTCTCCGCGCCGCCCGAGCCGAAGTTCACCACGGATGGCAGATGGGGCAGGGACCCCTTGGCGAGGTCGGATGCCTGGTTGGAGGTGAACAGCACACCGTCGCCCAACCCGGCGCGGCGGTAGGTCGCTTCCAACCCTTCGAGATAGGTCTGGTCGCTGCCGAACGCGCCGTATTCGTTTTCCAGCTGCACCGCGATGATGGGGCCGCCATTACGAACAAGAAGCGGCTTCACTTCCTGGCCCAGCCGCACCATCCATCGCTCGACCGCCGCGGTGTATTTCGGGTCGGTCGAGCGCAGGACGAGGCTGCGGTCCTTCAGCAGCCACGACGGATAGCCGCCGAGCTCCCATTCGGCGCACACATAGGGGCCTGGCCGAAGGATCACGTCCAACCCTTCCGCCTGCGCGGCGCGGATGAACGCGGCCAGATCGTTCTGCCCGGTGAAGTCGTAAACCCCGGGGCGCGGCTCGTGCGCGTTCCAGAACGCATAGGTGGTGATGGTGTTTAGCCCCATCGCCTTGGCCTTGTGCAGGCGATCGCGCCAATAGGCGCGCGGGATGCGGACATAGTGCATCTCCGCTGAAATGACCTGGTAGGGCTTGCCGTCCTTGAGGAACTCGGCGCCGCTGACCGCGAAGCTGTGCGTCGGCGCGCGAGACTGCGCCCCTGCCGGCAACGACAGCAGCGCCGACGCCGAAAGGGCCGCGCATAGCATCGATCGAACAGCCCGCTTCACATGTCTCTCCCGCCTAAAGACCCTTTGGTCGCTCAGAATCGGATTTGTCGTACAAGTTGGCGTTACCTTAGCGATGGCGGGCACGGCTAGGATACAGTCCTCGCGGAACCAGACGATGACGGGCTCAAGCTTCGCCTCATGGTCGCCTAGGTCTTTGCGCACTTGCAACGTCCCGCTCGAAGGGTCACCTCTTGGGCGCTTCAAATCCCCGTCCCTTGGAAGAGTTGCCGTGAGTCAGCCGCAAGCCGTAGCCCCGAACGCCGTCGTCGAGATCAAGACGCCAAACGGCGCGCCTGTCCGCATCGGCAACGGCGAGAAGCTGTCGATCATCGCCGGCCCGTGTCAGATGGAAAGCCGCCAGCACGCGCTTGAAACGGCCCACGCGCTGAAGGAGATGGCCCAGCGACTCGGCGTCGGCCTGATCTACAAGACCTCATACGACARGGCCAACCGCACCTCGGCCAACGCCCAGCGCGGCATCGGCCTGCACGACAGCCTGCCGATCTTCCAGGAGATTCGCGAGGTGACCGGCCTGCCGACCCTGACCGATGTGCACGAGACCAGCCATTGCCCGATCGTGGCCGAGGCGGTCGACGTCATCCAGATCCCGGCCTTCCTGTGCCGCCAGACCGATCTGCTGGTCGCCGCCGCCAACACGGGCCGGGCGATCAACATCAAGAAGGGGCAGTTCCTGGCGCCTTGGGACATGAAAAACGTCATCGCCAAGGTGACGGGCGCGGGCAATCCCAACGTCATGGCCTGCGAGCGCGGCGCTTCATTTGGCTACAACACGCTGGTCAGCGACATGCGGTCTCTCCCGATCATGAAGGAGATTGGCTGCCCGGTGGTGTTCGACGCCACCCACAGCGTGCAACAGCCGGGCGGGCAGGGCACGTCGTCGGGCGGCCAGCGCGAGTTCGTGCCGGTCCTGGCCCGCGCGGCCGTGGCCGTCGGTGTCGCCTGCGTCTTCATCGAGACCCACCCCGACCCGGATCACGCGCCCTCCGACGGTCCCAACATGGTGCCGATGAGCCAGTTCGAGGCCTTGGTCGGCAACCTGCTGGCCTATGACGCCCTGACCAAGGCGGCGGCTTAGCGCATGAGCCGGCGCATCGTTCTCGTCACCGGCGGCGCGGGCTTCAYCGGCTCGAACGTCGTGGCCCGTCTCTGCGAGGATCCGTCGCTGGACGTCGTGGTCTGCGATCGCCTGCGCGACGCGGCCAGCGGCAAGTGGCGCAACATCGCCAAGCACCCGATCGCCGACTTCGTGGCCCCCGAGCAGCTGACCGAGTGGCTGGCGCGCAAGGGCGAGAACGTCGAGCTGATCGTCCACATGGGCGCGGTCTCCTCGACCACCGAGGCCGACGCCGACAAGATCGTGCAGTCAAATTTCGTGCTGTCGCGCGACCTGTGGGACTGGTGCGCCGAGCACGGCAAGCGGCTGATCTACGCCTCGTCGGCGGCCACCTATGGCGACGGGACCCTGGGCTTCGAAGGCAAGGACGATCTCGACTCCCTGAAGGCGCTGCGGCCGCTCAACGTCTATGGTTGGTCCAAGGCCCTGTTCGACCTCTACGCCGTACGCGAGGCCCATCGCGGCCGCGCCCCGGCCCAGTGGGCGGGCCTGAAGTTCTTCAACGTCTATGGCCCCAACGAAGAGCACAAGGCCGGGATGAAGTCGGTGGTGGCCCAGATCTGGCCGCGCATCGCCGCCGGCGAGGGCGTCAAGCTCTTCAAGTCGCACCATCCGGACTACGAGGATGGCGGCCAGCTGCGCGACTTCGTCTATGTCCGTGACGTGGTCGACGTGATCGCCTGGCTGACCAGGAGTCCGGCCGTGAACGGCGTCTTCAACCTGGGTTCGAGCCACGCGCGCTCGTTCCGCGACCTGGCCGTGGCCGCGTTCCACGCCGCCGGGCGAGAGCCCGACATCACCTATATCGACATGCCCGAGGTGCTGCGCGGCAAGTACCAGTACTACACCCAGGCCGACATGAGCCGTCTGCGGGCCGCCGGCTACGACGCGCCGATGACGCCGCTCGAGGACGGGGTGGCCGATTACGTCGCGGGCTATCTCAACACCGAGGACCCGTATCGCTGACGTCAGGGCACGGTTGCCGGGCGCGACCGCCGGCGTAGGCTGACGTCCGAGATCGAGGCGGAAACCTCGACGCCAGGGAGTTGGTCATGGCCGGCATCGCCGCCTGGGGCGCCTATGCGCCGCGTCTTCGTCTGAGCCGCAAGGCGGTGACCGAGGCCAATGCCTGGGTCGCACCGAACCTGAAGGCCAAGGCCAAGGGCGAGCGGTCCATGGCCAACTGGGACGAGGATGCTCTGACCATGGCGGTCGAGGCGGCCCGCGACGCCCTTGGCCCCGCCGACGACCGCTCCCACATCGACGCCCTCTATTTCGCTTCGACCACAGCGCCGTTCGCGGACCGGCTGAACGCCGGGATCGTCTCGGCGGCGCTGACCTTGGAGAAGTCGATCAGCGCCAGCGACGTCACCGGCTCGCAGCGCTGCGGGCTGACCGCGCTGGGACAGGCCCTGGTCGGCGGAGGAACCGCCCTCGTCGCCGTCGGCGAGCACCGCAAGGCGCGCGCGGCTTCGGCGCAGGAGCTGGACTTTGGCGACGGCGCGGCGGCCTTCGTGGTTACKAGCGAGCCTGGCGCGGCGGAACTGCTCGGACGCGGCAGCATCACCGACGACTTCGTCGACCACTTCCGCGGAGAGGATGGCGGCTTCGACTACTACTGGGAGGAGCGCTGGATCCGTGACGAGGGCATCGTCAAGCTGGTCCCACCAGCCATCCGAACGGCGCTCGAAGTCGCTGGCCTAAGTCCCTCTGATATCGACCATTTCTGCTTCCCATCAACCTTCGCCGGCATGGCCGCGACCCTGGCCAAGGCCGTCGGGGTTCGGTCCGAGGCCGTCCGCGACAACCTCGCCGCGGTGATGGGCGAGGCGGGCTGCGCGCACGGGCCGATCATGCTGGCGCACGCGCTTGAACAGGCGAGGGCCGGCGAGACCATCCTTGTCGCCCAGTTCGGCCAGGGCGCCGAAGCCCTGGTGTTCCGCGCCACGGGAGCCGGCCAGCGGCCCGCGCGTGGCGTCACCGGCGCGCTGGCCGATCGCCAGGAAGAAACCAACTATCTGAAGTTCCTGACCTTCAACGGCCTGGTCGAGTGGGACAAGGGCATGCGAGCCGAGAAGGACAACAAGACGGCCCTGACCACCCTCTACCGCAACGAGGACATGATCTTGGGCCTGGTCGGCGGCCGCTGCCGCGAGACCGGCGTCGTCCAGTTCCCGCGCACCCGTATCTCGGTCGCGCCCAACAACCCGGCCGTCGACACGCAGGAGCCCTATCGCTTCGCCGAGCGCAAGGCGTCGGTGCTCAGCTATTCGGCCGACTACCTGACCTTTTCGATGAGCCCGCCCAACCACTACGGGATGATCGTCTTCGAGGGCGGCGGACGGATCATGATGGACATCACCGACGTCGCGCCGGGCGATGTCGAGACTGGCCTGCCGGTGCGGATGGTGTTCCGGATCAAGGACATCGACGAGAAGCGCGGCTTCGTCCGCTACTTCTGGAAGGCCGCGCCGGACCGGACGGCGATCGCGGCTCAAACCGCTCAAGCGGCGGAATAGGAGGCGACCATGCCACAGGGTATCCGCGACAAGGTCGCCATCCTCGGGATGGGTTGTTCGAAGTTCGGCGAGCGCTGGGACGCCGGGCCCGACGACCTGATGGTCGAAGCCTATCTGGAGGCGATGCAGGATGCGGGCGTCGAGCCGACTCAGCTGGATGCGGCCTGGTTCTCGACCCACATCGACGAAATCGGCTCGGGCAAGGGCGGCACGCCGCTGTCGATCGCCCTGCGCCTGCCCAATATCGCCGTCACCCGGGTCGAGAACTTCTGCGCCTCCGGCTCGGAAGCCTTCCGGGGCGCGGTCTACGCGGTGGCGGCGGGGGCGGCCGACATCGCCCTGGCCGTCGGCGTCGAAAAGCTGAAGGACACGGGCTATGGCGGCTTGCCGATCGGCAATCCCGGCACGCTAAATCCGCAGGTCATGCCGAACGGTTCGGCTCCCGGAAATTTCGCCCAGCTGGCCAGCGCCTATCGCGCCAAGCACGGCGTCTCGAAGGACGACCTGAAGCGCGCCATCGCCCATGTCTCGGTCAAGAGCCACGCCAACGGGGCCAAGAACCCCAAGGCCCATCTGCGCAAGCCGATCACCATCGACCAGGCGCTGAATGCCCCGATGATCGCCGAGCCGCTGGGCCTGTTCGACTGCTGCGGCGTCTCGGACGGCGCGGCGGCGGCCATCGTCACCACGCCCGAGATCGCCCGAAGCCTGGGCAAGCGCAACCTGACCACGGTCAAGGCCCTGCAGCTGTCGGTCTCCAACGGCTACGAGAGCCAATACAACGGCTGGGACGGCAGTCACTTCCACACCGCCCGCATCGCCGCCGGCAAGGCCTACAAAGAGGCCGGCATCGAGCGGCCGCGCGAGCAGATCTCGATGATGGAGGTGCACGACTGCTTTTCGATCACCGAGCTGGTGACCATGGAGGACCTGTTCATCTCGCCGGAGGGACAGGGCTGGCGCGACGTTCTGGACGGCTTCTACGACGCCGATGGCGGCGTGCCGTGCCAGATCGACGGCGGCCTCAAGTGCTTTGGCCATCCGATCGGCGCCTCGGGCCTGCGCATGCTCTACGAGATGTATCTGCAATTGCAGAGCCGCGCGGGCGAGCGGCAGCTGGCCGACCCGGTTTTCGGCATGACCCACAACCTGGGCGGCGCGCCGGCCAGCAATGTCTGTTCGGTGGCGATCATCGGCCAAGAGGGCGCGTAGGAAAGGGGCTTAATCCCAGGCGGGGCTTGGTGTACCCACGGTCCATGGGTGTCATTGGCTTGAGACGCTGGATCTTCGCGGGCGTGGCGCTATTCCTGGCGCTGGTCATCGCGGCGGCGTTCATCTGGCGCTACGACATCCTCAGCAACGCCCTGGACCCCAAGGTCCCGTTTCTGACCTATCGCCCGCCGCCGGCCCCGGACTACGGCAAGCGCGCCTCCTGGGCGCTGCTGCCCCGCGACGCCGACGGCGTGGCGCCGACGGGCCAACCGGTCGACGTGTTCTTCGTCCATCCGACCACCTTCGACGGCGGTCGTGACTGGAACGGCGGGATCGACCAGCCGAAGGCGACCCGCTTTCTGTCACGGGTGGTGCTGCCCAACTACGCCGGACCGTTCGACCGTGTGGGCCGGGTGTTCGCGCCGCGCTACCGGCAGGCCAGCCTCTACACCTATCTGACCCTGCGCGACGACGCGCGCGACGCCCGGCGCTTCGCCTATGGTGACGTTCTGCAGGCCTTCCGGACCTATCTGTCGCGCTATGGTCACGACCGGCCGTTCATCGTGGTCGGGGTGGAGCAGGGCGGCTCCCTGGCCGCGCGCCTGCTGCGCGAGGAGGTCGCCACCAAGCCGGATCTGAAGCGTCGCCTGGTCGCCGCCTATCTGATCGAGACCGTGGTCCCCGCCGACGAATACGCGCCGGACTCGCCGTTGCCGGCCTGCGAGCGGCGGGGCGAGACCCAATGTGTCGCCGCCTGGGCGTCGGCCCAGGAAGGCGACTTCCACAGCGTCCAGGAACTGATGGGCCGCTCGCTGGTCTGGGACGGGGCCGATCAGCTGGTCAATCTCGAGCATCGCGAGCCCCTGTGCTTCAACCCGCTGCTGGGCGGGGTCACCTTGGAGCGGGCGCCGGCCCGGCTGAACCTGGGCGCGACCAACGCCACGGGCCTGGACTGGGGCGCGCGTCCAGCCTTCCTGCAGCGGCAGGTGTCGGCCCGGTGCGAGAACGGATTGCTGCGCACCAGCAAGCCCAAGTCCAACTCCCTGCGCGACAGCGGCTCATGGGCCGACCGCCGCAAGGTCGACGCCTATAACCTGTTCTACGCCGACCTGGAGGCCGACGCTCAGGCCAGGGCGGCGGCGATGACGGGGCATCCAGGAAGCCCGTCGCGCCTTTACGGCGAGGCCGGCGCGCCTTAGGCGTGGGCGCTCAACTCTGCCCAGGATCGCTCATGCCCTCCGGTCTCGCCGCCCTGCTCGATGACGTCGCCGGCATCACCAAGCTCGCCGCCGCCTCGTTGGACGACGTCAGCGCCGCCGCCGGCAAGGCGGGCACCAAGGCCGTGGGCGTGGTGGTCGACGACACGGCGGTGACGCCGGGCTACGCCCTGGGCTTCACGCCCGACCGCGAGCTGCCGATCGTCTGGAAAATCGCGCTGGGGTCGCTACGCAACAAGCTGCTGTTCCTGTTGCCCGGGGCCATGGTGCTGAGCGCCTTCGCCCCGTGGGCGGTGACGCCGCTGCTGATGTGCGGCGGGGCCTATCTGACTTTCGAGGCGACCGAGAAGGTGCTGGAAGCCTTCACGCCGCAAAGCGAGGGCGAGGCGATCGAGGAGCTGGCGCTGAGCGGCCCCGAGCTGGAGAAGCAGAAGGTGGGCGGCGCGATCCGCACCGACTTCATTCTGTCGGCCGAGATCATGGCGATCGCCCTGGCCGATGTTTCGGACAAACCCCTGGCGATCCAGGCCGGCGCCCTGGCCCTGGTCGGCGTGCTGCTGACCATCGGCGTCTATGGCGTCGTCGCTCTGATCGTGAAGATGGACGACATCGGTTTGCACCTGTCGCGCGGCCGGTCGCCCGGGCTGCGGGGGTTCGGCCGGGGCCTGGTCAAGGCCATGCCCTGGACCATGGAGGGGCTGACCGTGATCGGCACGGCGGCCATGCTGTGGGTCGGCGGCGGCATCATCGTCCACGGCCTGGAGAAGTTCCACCTGACGCCGGCGCCGCACTGGGTCGAGGGCTTTTCGCATTGGGCGGGGCAGGTTCCGGGGATCGGCGCCCTGACCGGCTGGCTGGCCTTCGCCCTCGGCTCGGCTGTCGTTGGACTGGCGATCGGCGGAGTCCTGGCCGGAGTCATGCACCTCTGGCATCACCGCAAGGGCGCTGCGGCCCATTAGGCTGGCTTGCGGCCCGCCACCAGAGTCGCGCAGCCGAAGAAGCAGCGCCGGAACTCGACTTCCAGTCCTTCGGCGCGAAGCATGTCGCCGAATCCGGCGGCGTCGCCGAAATTGGTGCTGTAGGTCCCAATCATCGTGAAATCCTGGGCCCCGGCCAGGAACACGCGCTCGATCAGCGGCAGCACCGCCTTGAGGTGGAACAGGTAAAGCGGTCGCAGGATCCAGCCTTTGGGATCCGACGCCTCGATCAGAGAGAAGACGCCGCCGGGGCGCAAGCAACGGGCGATCAGGCCGGCCAGCCGCCGGCGCTGCTCCGGCGCGAACGTCTTCAAGCCGAAGGTCGAGATCACGAAATCGGCGCTGGCGTCCGGCAGGGCGCTCGCCAGAACGTCATCCTCGACGAAGGTGATCCGGTGCGCGCGATGGCGGTGCAGGCGCTCCAGGGCGCGCTGGTGCATACCCGACGAGATGTCGACCGCGGTGATCGACTTCAAATCCGGAAAGCGCCGCAGCAGATGGGGCCAGACCTCGCCGGTGCCGGCCATCAAATCGTAGCCGGCCGGGGTCGAGGTCGATAGTTCGGGCAGAGCGGAGACGCACTGTTTGCGCCATCGCTCGGTGAAGCCGAATGAGCAGATCCAGCTAAAGGCGATGTATTTTCCGGAACAGCGATCGAAGACGGCCTTCACGAACGTCGGGTCGTAGATATCCTGCATCGCTTCGCCCTCTCTCAGCCCGCGTCGTGCAGTGGCGAGGCGGGCTTCCAGTCGAACAGTTCCTGCAGCATCCTTAGGGCCTGGCCGCGCGGGGAGGTCAGGTTGGGATCGCGGGCCAGGATCAGCCTCGCGTCATCCGCCGCCACGGCGATCAGGTCCCGGTGGGCCACGGGGTCGGCCAGGCGGTAGGCCGGGAAACCGCTCTGCTTGAGGCCCAGCGGGTCGCCGCCGCCACGCAGTTCCAGGTCTCTCTCGGCGATCTCGAAGCCGTCGTCGCTGCGGCGCAGGATGTCGAGGCGCTGCTGGGCCACTTCCGACAGCGGGGGATCGTAGAGCAGGACGCAGGAGCTCTCGCGCGTGCCTCGGCCCACGCGGCCGCGCAGCTGGTGCAGTTGAGCCAGGCCGAAGCGGTCGGCGTGCTCGATGACCATGATGCTAGCGTTGGGCACGTTGACCCCGACCTCGACGACCGTGGTGGCGACCAGGACGCTGACCTCGCCGTCGACGAAGCGCTGCATGACCGCATCCTTCTCAGCGGCCGGCATCTGGCCGTGAACCAGGCCGACGCTGGGGCCCAGCTGCTGGCGCAGATCGGCGGCGCGGTCCTCGGCGGCCCGCAGGTCGACCTTGTCGGACTCCGACACCAGCGGGCAGATCCAGAAGGCCTGGGCTCCCCCGGCGATCGCGACGCGCAGGCGATCGACGATCTCCGGCACGCGGGGGATCGGCGCGGCGCGCGTGGCGACGGGCGTGCGGCCCGGCGGCTTTTCGTCGATGCGCGAGACGTCCAGGTCGCCGAACACGGTCAGCTCCAGGGTGCGCGGGATCGGCGTCGCCGACATGGCCAGCAGGTGGACACCCCAATCTACGTCAGGAGGACCCTTGTCCTGCAGGCGGCGGCGCTCGTTGACGCCGAAGCGGTGCTGCTCATCGATGACCGTGAAGGCCAAGGCCTTGAAGGCGACGTCGTCCTGGAACAGGGCGTGGGTGCCGACGGCGACCTGATGTGTCCCGTCGGCCAGGCCAGCCAGCTTTGCCGCGCGGCCCGGACCCCTGTCGCGGCCGGTCAGCAGAATCACTGACAGGCCCAGGGCCTGAAGCGGCGGGGCGATGGTCTCGAAGTGCTGGCGCGCCAGGATCTCGGTCGGCGCCATCAGGGCCGATTGCAGGCCGGCGTTGGCCACATCGGCCATGGCCAGCAGGGCCACCACCGTCTTGCCCGAGCCAACGTCGCCTTGTAGCAGGCGGCTCATCCGCTCGCCGGAGGCCAGGTCGCCGCGAATCTCCGAAAGGGACCGGATCTGGGCCCCGGTCAGTTTGAACGGCAGGGCCTGCTCGGCGGCGTCGGACAGCGGCCCCGCCGCGATGCGCGGACCAGGGTGGGCCCGGCGCGAGGCCTTGCGCTGGGCCAGAGCCAACTGGTGGGCCAGCAGCTCGTCATAGGCCAGGCGCCGGCGCGGCCGGGCCAGGGGCGAAAGATCGGCCTCGCTGGTCGGCGCGTGGACGACGGCCAGGGCCTCGCGCCAGCCGGGCAGCTTTTCTCGCTCGCGCCAGGCGGCGTCCTGCCATTCGGGAAGCTCGGGCGTACGTTCCAGGGCCTCGAGCGCGAACTTGCGGAAGGTGCGCGAGGGCAGGCCCGCCGTCGCGGGATAGACCGTCTCGACGTCGGGGATGTCGCCAGCCCGTTCCTCGGCGACAATGTAGTCGGGATGGGCGATCTGCAGTTCCGAGGCGAAGCCGTCGGGGCGCTCGACCTTGCCGCTGACCACCCGGCGCGCGCCCTTGGGATGCTGGCGCTCCAGGTGCGGTCCGTGGCCCTTGAACCAGATCAGGGTCAGGAACCCGCTGCCGTCCCAGGCGCGGATCTTCCACGGCTGGCCCAGGCGGTGTGGGGGCTGATGAGCGTCGATGGTGACGACGAAGGTCTGGACCTGCCCCTCGACCGCCCGATCGACCGTGGTCACCGAGCGACGGATCAGGCCCACCGGTGTGGTGAACAGCACGTCGCGCACGATCGGCCCGGCCAGCTTCTCGACCAGAGGCGCGACGCGGGGGCCCACGCCTTTCAGCGTGGACACCGAGGTAAACAGGGGGAAGAGAATCTCAGGGCGCATCCGTCGCGACCTTAGCCGCGTCCGCGCCCCGAAACAGGCCCTAGTCGGCCTGATTCATCACAGGCGTGAGGGCGATGACGATGTCGGAATATTCGTCGGCGCGCGAGGCGCCTGAAACGTTCAGACGGGTATAGAGCCAGGTCGCGCCATAGCGCGCATAGGCTTCCGACCAACGGGTCTTGGAGTCGACAAGGTTGTTGGCCTCGCCCGCGTAGACGACGGTCCCCTTGTTGTCGACATAGACATAGTTGCCGGCGATCGTGGTGTTGGGGTCACCGTTCTCGGCCAGCTTGTAGCGATAGACGGCGCCCGAGGCGCCCTTGAGTTCGATGTAAGGCTTCACGCTGTCCTCGCCAAAAAAAGCCACCCGGCGTAGGGCTTTGGATTCAAATGTTTAGAACGCGCCTCAGCAGCGAAGCCGCCTACGCTTTCGCCTAACGCGCTACCAGGACGTGAAGCGTCCCGTGGGCCAAATTATGGCTACCCCAGACTAAGGTTGGAGGACGCCTGACCTGGCCAGAAACCGACGAGTCCGCTCCTCGCGCGGCGAGGCGAGAAGTTGACGGGACGGTCCTTGCTCCACGATGACGCCGCCGTCCATGAAAATCGTGCGATCGGCCACATCTCGCGCGAAATCCATCTGGTGGGTGACGATGACCATGGTTCGTCTTTCGATGGCCAGGTCGCGGATCACGGCCAGAACCTCGCCCACCAGTTCGGGATCGAGGGCCGAGGTCGGCTCGTCGAACAGGATGACTTCGGGATCCATGGCTAGGGCCCGGGCGATGGCGCAGCGCTGCTGCTGGCCGCCCGACAGGGCCGCCGGATAGGCGTCGGCGCGGCCACCCAGCCCGACCTTTTCCAGCAAGGCGCGGGCCTTGGCGTGGGCCAGGGCGGGCTCGGCCTTGCGAACCACGATCGGACCCTCGGCCACATTCTGCAGCGCGGTGCGGTGCGGGAACAGGTTGAAGCTCTGGAAGACGAAGCCGACCCGGCCATTCAGCTGTCTGGCCAGGGGCGTCTTGCCGCCCACCGTGACGCCCGCGATGGTCAGGTCGCCGCCGTTCAGGGGCTCGAGGCCGGCCAGGCAGCGCAGCAGGGTGCTCTTGCCCGAGCCGCTGGGGCCGATGATGGCCACCACCTCGCCGGGGACGACGGTCAGGTCGACGCCCGCAAGGACGGGGGTATCGCCGAAGCTCTTGAACAGGCCCTTGGCGTCGATCGCGCTCATCGGCGGCCCTCCGTGGCGCGGCGCTCCAGCCGGTTCTGCACGGCGGCGAGTGCGCTGGAGACGATCCAGTAGATGGCCGCCGCGGCCAGGTACATGGTGAAGATCTCGTAGGTGCGGGCAGTGATCAGCTGGGCCTGGCGGAACAGTTCGGGCACCTGGATGGTCGCGGCCAGTGAGGTGTCCTTGACCAGGCTGATGAAGCTGTTCGACAGCGGAGCCACGGCGGTGCGGGCGGCCTGCGGCAGGATCACCCGGCGCAGGGCCTGGCTCCGGCTCATGCCCAGCACGCTGGCGGCCTCCCACTGGCCCTTGTCGACGGCGGCGATGGCGCTGCGCAGGATCTCGCAGGCATAGGCGGCGACGTTCAGCGAAAAACCGATGCCGGCGGCCAGCAGGGCCGGCATCTCGATCCCGAACTGCGGCAGGCCGTAATAGATCAGGAACAGCTGGACCAGCAGCGGCGTGCCTCGGAAGGCCGAGACGTAGACGGCCGCGGGCCAGCGCAGCAGCGGCGCGCGCGACAGGCGCATCAGGGCCAGGGCGAAGCCCAGCACGACGCCGATGCTCATGCCGATGATGCTGAGCAGAACGGTGTAGCCAGCGCCCTTCAGCAGCAGGGGCGCGGACTGGGCGAGCAGGGCGAAACCGGTCTCCATGGGCCTAGCGGGTCACGTCCATGCCGAACCACTGCTGCGAAATCGCGGTCAGACGGCCGCTCTTGCGAAGGGCGTCGATGGCTTGGTCGATGACGATCTTCAGGCCCGGGTCCTTCTTCATCGCCACGCCCGCGCCCTGGGCCGCGAACGGCGGGCCCGAGGCCACGAAGTCGGGCGAGGTCTTGACGAAGTCGGCGGCGACCAGGCGGTCGTTCAGCACCGCGTCGGTGCGGCCGGCCTTGAGGTCCTGGTACTTGGTCGGGTCGTCGTCATAGGTGCGGACGTCGGCGGTCGGCACGTTGGCGCGGATCCATTGCTCGTAGTTGGTGCCCAGGCCCACACCGACCTTCTTGCCGGCCAGGTGCTCGGGCTTGGTCAGGCCGGTCTTGCCCTTCAGGGTGATGATCTGGATGCCGGAGACCGTATAAGGCTCGGAGAAGTCGTACTTGGCCTGGCGGTCGGGGGTGATGGTGATCTGGTTGATCACGACGTCGACACGGCCCGATTCCAGCGAGCCCAGCAGGCCGGCGAACGGGGCGGGGTGGAACTCAGGGCGTAGACCCAGTTGGGCGGCCAAGGCCTTGGCGAAGTCGACCTCAAAGCCGGCCAGTTCGCCGCTCTTGTCCTGAAAGTTGAAGGGCGGATAGGTGCCCTCCAGGCCGATCCGCAAGGTTCCGGACGCCTTGATCCGGTCCCAGCCGCTGGCGCCCGCTTCGGGCTTCTTGGCGCAGGCGGCGGCCAGCAACGAAACACCAAGACCGGAAAGCACGGCGCGGCGGGCGGGGAATCGCATCGGATAGACCCTTGGACGAAACAATACCGCGCAGTTCTATACGGGACCGCGTCGTTCGCCAGCCTCAACATGACCCCCGGACTTCCGCCGCACGCGGATCATGACCTCGATTTAAGCTGACGCCGGCCTCCCGGTCGGGCCTCCTCCACGGCGCGCCGCCGTTCGAGCGCCGCCAGGGAAACTGGAGATCGACCTCATGAAGGCCCTACTTCTGTCGCTGGTCCTGCTGGCGTCCGCAGGCGCCGCGCCCTCCGTCGTCCTGGCGCAGACCGCGCCCGTTCAGGCGTCGTCGCCCGACGCGGCCGTTCTGGAAAAATTGAACGGCGAATGGATGACCGCCTACAAGACCCGTGACGGCGCGGTGCTGGACCGCGTCCTGGCCGACGACTTCGAGGCGATCTATCCGGGCGGGCGGATCATGAAGAAGGCCGATCTGATCAAGGCCGCCACCAATCCCGCGCGCACGGTCGACGCCGTCACCTGGGAAGATCTCAAGATCCTGGTGTTTGGCGATGTCGCCGTGGTGCGGGCGCGCAGCCGGCTTAGCGGTAAAACCGCAGAGGCCCCGTTTTCGAGCGTGAACGACTATGCCGACGTCTATGTGCGGCGCGCCGGGGCCTGGCGGGCCGTGTCGGCGCACGTCGTGCGCGTCGCCGAGTGAGCCGTCAGAAGCTCAGGGACGCATTCTGGCCTGGGCCATGCGGATCATGACCTCGATTTAAGCTGACGCCGTGACGGACTCGCGTCCTGCTCCCTCGATTCATCTCTGGGGAGAGGGGACATGGCTCAATCGTTCGATCCCGCGGCCGCCACGGCCGCCTATCTGGCGCAGCTGCCGCCCGAAGCGCACATCAAGGCGCAGCACTACACTCAGGGCGGCCACTGGCTGCTGCTGTGGGGCGCTGTCGTCTCGATCGTGGCCGCCTGGATCATCATCCGCACCGGCGTGCTGACCAAGGTCGAGCAGGGCGTCGAGCGCAAGAAGGGGCGGCCGTTCCTGGCCAGCCTGGCCGTCGCGGCCGTCTTCATCGCCTTCAGCTGGCTGCTGGAGTTGCCCTGGTCCGTTTACTCGAACTGGT
This sequence comes from Caulobacter sp. P4_E5, assembly GCF_056401555.1. Classification (NCBI taxonomy): domain Bacteria; kingdom Pseudomonadati; phylum Pseudomonadota; class Alphaproteobacteria; order Caulobacterales; family Caulobacteraceae; genus Caulobacter; species Caulobacter sp. P4_E5. The sequence goes on along the minus strand of NZ_JBFUJD010000005.1, from coordinate 65,165 downwards.
GGCGCGAAAAGCAGTACGGCCTGACCAGCCAGGCCTTTGGCGGCTGGCTGGGCGAGAACCTGATGTCGACGGCGATCTCGGTGGTGTTCACGGCGCTGTTCCTGGCGCTGCTGTACCTGCTGATCCGCCGCGCGCGCCGCCTGTGGTGGCTGTGGGCGGGCGGGCTGACGGCGGCCTTCATCGTGCTGAGCATGCTGATCGCGCCGATCTATATCGAGCCGCTGTTCAACAAGTACACGCCCGCGCCGGCCGGTCCGGTCCGCGACGAGGTCGTGGCCATGGCCAAGTCGGTCGGCATCCCGAGCGACAAGATCTTCGTCTATGACGGCTCCAAGCAGTCCAACGCCTACACCGCCAACGTCTCGGGCCTGGGCGGCTCGGCCCGGGTGGCGATGAGCGACACCATGTTCAAGAAGGGCGCGGACATCGCCGAGGTGCGCGGCGTGGTCGGCCATGAGATGGGCCACTATGCTCATCAGCATTCGCTGTGGATCACCGGCATCTTCGCCGTCCTGGCCGTCGTGGCCTTCTTCATCGTCGACAAGACGTTCCCGTGGTTCGCCTCGGCGCTGAACGCCAAGGGCGTGACGGGGATCGCCGAGCCGGCCGGCCTGCCGGTGCTAGCGGTCATCATGACCGTGCTGGGCCTGATCGGCGGGCCGATCACCAACACGCTGATCCGGGAGGTCGAGAGCGACGCCGACCGCTACAGCTTGGTGAACTTCAACGAGCCGGACGGGCTGTCCAAGGCGCTGGTCAAGACCATCGAGTACCGCGCCGCGACGCCTTCAAAGCTGGAGGAGGTGCTGTTCTACGACCATCCGGCCGTGGGTGTGCGGGTGCGGCGGGCGATGGATTGGAAGGCGACGCACCCGAAGTCGTGATCCGTCGAGCGGCGTGCGCGTTTCTTCCGCGATGAGGAGCCGCGCATGACCATCGATCCGATCCGCCATCAGATCCGCGTCCACGGGGCGCCGGCCCAGGTCTTTGCGCGCTTCGTCGAGCTCAGCCGCTGGTGGCCCATGGGCTACAGCCGCGCGGGCGCGCGCTTTTCCGGGGCCTATGTCGAGCCGAAGGTCGGCGGACGGTGGTACGAAAAGGACCAAGACGGAAACGAGAGTTCGTGGGGCGATGTGCGGGCTTACGACCCCGGACATCGCCTCGTGCTCGGTTTCAACATCCGCCCCGACCAGGGCATGGAGCCGCCCGAACGGCAGAGCGAAATCGAGGTAGCGTTCGAGGCCGATGGCGACGACACGGTCATCACCCTGGAGCACCGCGATCTCGACAAGCATGCCGAAGGCGCGGCCTCCGTGGCCAAGGGGATGGCTTCCATGCACGGCTGGCCGCTGATCCTGGCCAGTTTCGAGCGGGAATTTAAGTTTACCGCCTAGCGCTTGCGCACGAACACCGTACCCGCCGAATAGCCCGCGCCGAAGCTGCAGATCAGCCCCGTCTCGCCCGCCGCGAAGTCGTCGTTGGCGGTGTGGAAGGCGATGATCGAGCCTGCCGAGCTGGTGTTGGCGTATTCGTCCAGGATGATGACGTTCTCTTCCGGCGTCGGGTCGCGGCCCAACACCTTGCGGCCGATCATCTCGTTCATGTTGATGTTGGCCTGGTGCAGCCAGAGGCGCTTGAGGGCGTGCGGGTCGATGCCCAGGTCGCCGGCGTGCTCGATGATCATCTCGCTGACCATCGGCACCACTTCGCGGAACACCTTGCGGCCTTCCTGGACAAACAGCTTGTCGCGCGCCCCTTCGCCTTCTGGCGCGGCGCGGTTCAGGAAGCCGAAGTTGTTGCGGATGTTGTTGGAGAACTGGGTCTTCAGGCGCGTGCCCAGGATGTCCCAGCCGTCCTTGGCCTGGTCGGCGTCCTCGACGATGACCGCGGTCGCGACGTCGCCGAAGATGAAGTGGCTGTCGCGATCCTTGAAGTTCAGGTGGCCCGAGCAGATCTCGGGATTGACCATCAGTACGGCCTTGGCGCTGCCGGTCGTTACGAAATCGGCGGCGGTCTTGATGCCGAAGGTCGCCGACGAGCAGGCGACGTTCATGTCGAACGCGAAGCCGTCGATGCCCAGGGCCTGCTGCACCTCGATGGCCATGGCCGGGTAGGGGCGCTGCATGTTCGAGGCCGCGCAGATCACCGCGCCGATCTCGGACACCGGCTTGCCCCAGCGGGCGATCGCCTGCCTGGCCGCCTCGACCGCCATCTCGGCCAGGATCGACAATTCGTCGTTCGAGCGCTCGGGGATCACCGGCCGCATCAGGTCCGGATCGAGGATTCCGTCCTTGTTCATCACGAAGCGCGACTTGATGCCCGACGCCTTCTCGATGAATTCGGGCGAGGACGGGGCCAGGGCGACGACGTCACCGGCCGTGATGGCCTCGGCGTTGGCGGCGTTGAAGCGCTCGACGAAGGTGTTGAAGGCCTCGACCAGCTCGGTGTTCGAAATGCTGTGGGGCGGGGTGAAAAGCCCCGTGGCGGCGATGACGGCTTGCGGCAAGACGGCGGTCCCGATGATGCGCGCGGACGGCTTGGAGCCCGCGTTCTGACGCTTGTTTGAACCCGTAGATAGCATGGAAGACGCGCCCGTCATCCCTGCGGCATTTCGGTCACGACACCCAATGACCTTAAACGCGGCCGTGAACCGCCCCATGCCCGCCGCGTTATCGGCCTAGCCCTAGGCTGGCTGAGGGAGCTGAAGACTACGAGTAGAATTGGAGTACAACAATGAAGACTCTCATCGCCACCACCCTGGTCGCCGGCTCGGTTCTCGCGGCCCCGCTTTATGCTCAGGCTAAGAATTCGACCGAAGTGTACGGCTCTCTGAACTACGGCCAAACTCGGACCCGAGGCGCTGACACCGGCGCTATTCAAGGGCGCGTCGGCGCCAAGCTTACGCCGCATTTCGGCGTCGAGGCCGAGGCGGCCGGCGGCGTCGATAGCGACACGGTCTATACGCCCACCGGTCCGGCCAATGTGAAGATGGAACACCAGGTCGCGGGCTACGCCGTCGGCTACCTGCCGGTGACCCCGAACCTCGATCTCCTGGCCCGCGCCGGCTATGGCACGACCAAGTTCAAGACCAACAATCCGGCCGCGACGGAGTTCGACGGCAGCCGCGACAGCTGGAACTACGGCGTCGGCGCCGAGTACAAGTTCGACGACAAGAATGGCCTCCGCGCGGACTGGACGAAGTCGGAATACACCAAGAGCGATCTGAGCTCGAACACGGTGGCCGTGGGCTACGTTCGCCGCTTCTAACGACAGCTTTCAGACATGAAAAACGGCGCGCCTCTCGCGGGGCGCGCCGTGGTCGTTTGGGCGGTGACGCCTATTCGACGATGCTGGCGGCGGGCTTGGGCGGCTCCGCGCCGTAGTAGTGATTGTGCACCACGGGGCCGCCGCCCGACGGGCCGGCGCGACCCTTGGGATCCTCGCCATAACGATTGGGGCCGGGCGTGCCGTCGATCAGGGTGAAGATCAGGATGACGAAGCTGCCGAACGGAATCAGCGACAGAAGCAGCAACCAGCCGGATTTGTCGCTGTCGTGAAGGCGGCGGACCGAAACCGCCAGGCTGGGGATGAACATCGCCAGGCAGAAGGCTCCGATCAGCAGCAGGACGATCACGACGAGGCTCGCGGCGCCGGCCCCCGCGGCCGAATCCGCGTTCGACACGCCCGCCGCGCCGACGCCGGCGATCATCAGCAGGATGCCTGCCGGAATGCCGCTTAGAAACAGAAACAGCGAGAACAGCCAGTACTCCGAGCGGCGCGCGCGCCCCTCGAAAGTCGCGTACTTGCGCAGCGGTTCAAACATCAAGGACATGCATTTCCCCTCCGGCGGCGCGACGGCGCGGCCTCAACCTGGGGGACTTTAAGCGGCGGCCGGACACCTCGTAAAGCGCGGCGGCTTGACGRCCCGCGCGCAGCCGTCAATCTGAACGGCAATAAGTTAAGGGGGGATGCGTCGGTCTTGGACAAGGCGCTGTTGATTCAGCTGGGCGGTTCGGTCGTCGCCGTTATCCTGCTCGTGGCGTTCGCGGCCTGGWTGGGTGTGGCGCGCGCCACCCCGCCGCTGGATGCGGAATCGGCCCGGGCGCTACTGGCCCAGGAATTCCCCGACTGCCAGCCGGACGCGGTCTGGATCGCCGCCGACGGGGCGGGGATCATCGCCCGCGCGGCCGATCTGGCCTTGGTGTTGTGGCGGCGCGGCGACGGCTATGTCGCTCGCGACGCGCCCTGGTCCGCCGTCGCCGCTCTGAAACCGATCAACGGCCGGCTCGTCATCCGCTTGGCCGACGCCCGTCCCATATTCGCCGTCAGTGACGACGTCTGGCCGCCGAAAGAGCTCGCCTGATGCTGAAAGCCTCGTTCGATCCCGTCCAGTTGGCCATCCCATTCTTCGTGCTGGCCGTCATCCTGGAAATCCTGCTGGGCCGGCTCGGCAAGGCCAAGGCCAATTACGAGACGCGTGACACGGCCATGTCGCTGTCCATGGGCCTCGGCAGCACCGTGGCCGGCCTGCTGTTCGGCGGGGTGATCTTCGCCACGACCGTCTGGGTCTGGAGCCATCGGATCTTCACGATCCCGATGACGGCGATCTGGGCCTGGATCGTCGTCTTCCTGCTGGAGGACCTGACCTACTACTGGTTCCATCGCATCGCCCACGAGCGGCGCTTCTGGTGGGCCAGCCACGTCAATCACCACACCTCGACCCACTACAACTTGTCGACCGCCCTGCGGCAGACCTGGACCGGCGGCGTCGCGGGCACCTGGCTGCTGTGGCTGCCGCTGTCTTTCCTAGGCTTCCCGCCGGCCATGGTGGCCATCCAGAAGGGGATCAGTCTCGTCTACCAGTTCTGGATCCATACCGAGGCCATCAAGCGCATGCCCCGCTGGTTCGAGGCGGTGTTCAACACGCCCTCGCACCACCGCGTGCACCACGCCCGCAACGCCCGCTATCTGGACRCCAACTACGCCGGCATCCTGATCATCTGGGACAGGATGTTCGGCACCTTCATCCCCGAGCTCGACGAGGAACCCTGCCGCTACGGCACGGTGAAGAACCTCGGCAACTTCAACCTGTTGCACAACGTCTTTCACGAGTGGATCGGCATCGCCAAGGACGTGGCCGGCGCGAAGTCGCCGCGTGAGGCGCTAGGCTATGTCTTCGGCCCGCCAGGCTGGAGTCCGGACGGCTCACGCGACACGTCCCACACGCTGAAGGCCAAGTGGCGGGCGCGGCTCGAGGCGGAAAAGGGCGGCGTCTGACAGGCCTCAGGCGAACGGGCCGAGGACCTTTCTCAGCGCCGCCATCGGATCACCGTTCAAACCCAGGGCGTGGCCCATGCCAACCAGGCAGAAGCCGATCACGGCGATGCGCAGGGCGAAGCTGAGCGCGAAGGCCATGGGCTGGGCGTCGCGGTCGTAGCGATAGGTCTCGCCAGCCAGGACGCCGGTCTTCACGCCGCGAAACAGGGTCCAGGCGATGAGCACGGCCATCGCCATGTAGCCGCAATAGATCAGGACGTTGTCCAACAGCCCGCTCCCGGTTCAGCCGCAGGTCTACACGGCCAAGGGTTAAGGCTGGCCTTAGTCCCGCAGCAGCGGCAGGGACAGGCCCGTCGCCTGCCGTGTGGCCAGCATCTCGCGGCGGAAGCGGAACAGCTCGGCCGGCCGTCCGCCGGTTTCGGCGTCGAGACGGCCCAGGCCTTCGACCAGTTCCTCGCGCTCGACCACCCGGCGGAAGTTCTGCTTGTGCAGCGGCACCCCGGCGATGGCTTCGACCGTGCGCTGCAGGGTCGAGAGGGTGAACTCCTCGGGAGTCAGTTCGAACACCACGGGGCGATACTTGATCTTGCCGCGCAAGCGCGAGAGGCCGGTGGCCAGGATCCGCCGGTGGTCGGAGATCATCGGCTCGCCTAGGGCTGCCGACAGGGCGGCGGGTTCGGCCGGATCGTGGCCGTCGGCGCGGGCTCGGTCGCGGGCGGCCTCGGGCGCCAGGCCGGCCTCGTACAGCAGTTCGTAGCGCTCCAGCACGCGCTCCTCGTTCCAGGGCGCGCCATCCAGGGCGAAGGCTAGGCGGGCGCGCGACCACTTGGCCGCGTCGTCGGCGGCCCAGCGGCGAAGGGCCGGGGCGATGGCCTCGTCCAGCAGGGCGGGGCGGCCGACGCGCCAATCTTCCCAGGGGAAGAAGCGGGTCCACGGGGCCCAGGCGGTGTCGGGAGCGTCGGTGTCGACGGCCTTGGGCGTCAGGCCCAGATAGCCGACCGAGACCACGCGCGCCGCGCCGGCCCCGACCTCAGCGCGTGGGGCGTCCCGGCCCTTGTCGCCGAAGGTGTAGAGCTGCTCGACATAGCCCAGCTGGAACCGGGTCTGCGCCGTCACGAAGGCCCGCAGGCCCAGCTCGAAGGTGCGGTGCGCCTCGGGATCGAACGGGCCGAACGGCAGGCCTGAGAGCGGGGAGGCGATGTCGGTGACGGCGTCGTGCGGCCGCACGGTCAGGACCACGGCCTCGCCGTCGCGGATCGCGACGACCACCGCCGAAAGGCCGATGACGACCGAAATACTCATGCTGGGGCGCTCATTCGGTCTCGAACGCCGCGCCGGGGGCGGACTCGTAGCCGGCCGCTCGCGAGAGCACGTGGAAGCGCTGCACATAGCGGGCCTGGGCTTCGAACGGGGGCAGGGGCGTGATGTGCAGATCGTAGCCCGCCGGCGGGGCGCCGAAGATCGCCAGCGACTCCGCGTGCTCGAAGCCCGCCAGCTGGGTGGCTTCAAAGAAGGCGCAGGCGCGGTCGGCCTGCTTGATCAGCTTCTTGATCGGGGCGGGAGTCTTCACCGGCAGGCCGAAGCGGATGTGGATCGCATCCTCCAGCCGGGCTTCGAAATCCTTGTAGCTCACCCCCAGCGCCGCTTTGAACGGGCTGATCATGTCGCCGATCACATATTCGCTGGCGTCGTGCAGTAGGGCGGCCAGGCGCCAGCGCGGCTCCAGGTCGGGCTTGATGTGCGTGGCGATCTCCTCGACCACCAGGCTGTGCTGCGCCACCGAGAAGCCATGGTCGCCGATTGTCTGCCCATTCCATCGCGCCACGCGGGCAAGGCCATGGGCGATGTCCTCGATCTCGATGTCCATCGGCGACGGATCGAGCAAGTCGAGCCGCCGGCCGGAGAGCATTCTTTGCCAGGCACGGGGCGGTCCGCCCCTATGCAGCCCTTTGGCCACGAGATCGTTCCTTACGGTGAAGGTGGTTTGACTGGCGCATCGGTTGAGAAAGATCAATGTGCCCGTCGCCGTCATCTGTGGAAATGCCCTTAGAGGGAGTTCGATCATGAGTTGGGCGAGAATCATGGTTCCGCTGGCCGGAATCCCGAACGACCAGGGCGTCCTGACCTCCGCGGCGACCTTGGCGGGCGCGTTCCAGGCCGAGCTGGCCTGCGTGCACGCGCCGGCCGACATGGCCGATTTGATGCCCTGGATGGGCGAGGGCTTCATGGGCGGGGTGCAGGTCACCGCGCTCGAAAGCCTGAAGGAAGCCGCCCTGGAAGGCGCCCGCGCCGTCGGCAAGCTGGCGGCCGAGACCGGCTATCCCCGCACCCGTGTGGTGACCCTGGACTCGCCCGTCTGGGCGGGCCTGGCCATGGAAGGGCGGCTTTCGGACGTCATCGTGTTCGACGACGCCTCGGCGCGCGGCAAGGGGCCCCTGGCGGAGTCGTTCCAGCAACTGGTCGCCGACGAGCAGCGCCCGACCCTGGTGGCGCGCGCCGGCTTCAAGGTCGACGGCGTGGCCCTGGTGGCCTGGGACGGTGGCAAGGAGGCCAGCCGCGCCATGCGCACGGCCCTGCCACTGCTGCAGAAGGCCGGCTCGGTGATCGTGGCCGGCGCCCCCGGCGCCTCGTCGCGAGCGTTCGAGCTGGAGCGTCTCGTGGAATTCCTGGCCGCGCGCGGCGTCCAGGCGACCGTGAAGGTCCTGGACGGCAATGGCGACGCCGCCGGCCTGCTGCTGGGCGCGGCCCGCGACACCAACGCGAACCTCCTGGTCGCCGGCGCGTTCGGTCATCCCAGGCTTCAGGAATTCATCTTCGGGGGCACCACCCGCACGCTGCTGAACAGCGACGGGCCTTCCCTGTTCCTGTCGCACTAAGGCACTGAAACTCTGCAAGAAAGGAGACCCTGAATGTCTCTGTCCCGCATCGTCATGCGCCTGGCGCGCAATCCCGGCACCGAGTTCGCCGGCGGCGACGACCATCGTGGCTACGYTCTGACCGCGCCCCTGACCGAGGACGGCCACATCGACGAGGGGGCCTACGCCAAGGTGAAGGGCGAGTGCAGCGTGCGCCGCTTCGCGCCCGACGAGGATGCGGTGGACGGTCGGCTGAACAAGCGCGGTGCGCGCTGGTTCTTCGACTACGACGACGAGGACGTCGCCGACGACGAGCCGCTGCATCGCTTGGGCGAGCATCGGTTCGCGCTGGGCGAATACGTCACGGTCACCGACGAGGACGGCCGGCCGCTGACCTACAAGGTGATGGAAGTCACGCCGGTACAGTAAAGACCTGTCATCCCGGCCAAGCGCGAAGCGCGCAGAGCCGGGACCGCCGGAAGCGCCGAGCCTATAGCGGTCCCGGGTCTTCGCTGCGCTTCGCCCGGGATGACAGTTTTTACAGTCAGCCGCCCACGTTGTGGCGGACCAGGGCCTTCATGTCCTTGAACAGGTCGTGGTCGTCGGTGTCGCGAGTCTTGGCCTTGACGACGGCGACGGCCAGCGGACCGCCCTTGGGGCCGCGCGCCTCGTAGCCGGCCAGACGATAGCCCTTGGGGGCCTTGTCGTTGGCCAGGATCAGGGTGGAGCGGACGGAGTCGCCGCCCTTCTTGGCGCGGATCTCGGCGGCGTGGTCGCTGGCCTTGATCGTCACGTCGCCCTCGTGCTCGTCGTTCGTGTGGACATTCACCGCGCCGTGGGTGTCGTCGCTCTTGAAGTTGACGTTCTTGTTGACCTTCACCTCGGCGGCCCCGCCGTCGCTGTTGATGGTCAGATGGCCGATGCGGATGTCGGCGCCGTCGTCGCTGGCGTCGATATTGACGCCGGGCAGGTGGATGCTGGTGCGGTTCTTGGCCGCCTTGCCGTCGTGGCGCTTCGGCTCGGACGGCGGCAAGGGCATGATTGTCTTCAGCTCGGTCTCGATCGGCGCCAGCGCGGCCTCGGCGTCGCCGCTGTTCAGCTTGACCAGCCGCAGGTCGACCGTGGCCTCGTCGGACGCATAGGCGCAGGACTGGCCGTCGGCGGCGACGCTGACCCGCTTCAGCTCGCCTTGGCGCTCCGGGCAATCGAGGCGGTCGATGACACGAAGGGGCTCGCGACGGCCCATTCGGCGCTCGGCGCGGTCGTGCTTTTCCGGTTCAACGCGATGGCAGGCGGTCAGGGCCGTCGCGCCGACCCCGATCGTCAGCGCCGCGGCCAGCCATTTCGAATGACGCATGGATTCCCCCGGGACCTCCCCGTATTTGCGCGGGAAAGTGGGCGCACGCCCCAGGCGCGTCCAGTGAAATCCAAGTAACGGCGCTTTCGCCGCGGCTTACTGGCCCGGCCGCGCGCCCGAACCCTCGCGCCGGGCCAGGAAGGCCAGGCGCTCGAACAGGTGGACGTCCTGTTCGTTCTTCAGCAGCGCGCCGTGCAGGGGCGGGATCAGCTTGGTCGGATCCTTCTCGCGCAGGACCTGATCGTCGATATCCTCGACCAGCAGCAGCTTCAGCCAGTCCAGCAGTTCGGACGTCGAGGGCTTCTTCTTCAGGCCCGGCACCTTGCGCATGTCGTAGAAGATGCGCAGCGCCTCGGCGACCAGCTTCTGCTTGATGCCGGGGAAGTGGACGTCGACGATGGCCTGCATCGTCGCCTCCTCGGGGAAGCGGATGTAGTGGAAGAAGCAGCGGCGCAGGAAGGCGTCCGRCAGCTCCTTTTCGTTGTTCGAGGTGATGATCATCACCGGCCGAACCTTGGCCTTGATGGTCTCACCGGTCTCGTAGACGAAGAATTCCATCCGATCGAGCTCCTGCAGGAGGTCGTTCGGGAACTCGATGTCGGCCTTGTCGATCTCGTCGATCAGCAGCACCGGGCGCTGCTCGCTCTCGAACGCCTCCCAGAGCTTGCCGCGTTTGATGTAGTTCTTGACGTCCTTGACCCGCTCGTCGCCCAACTGGCTGTCGCGCAGGCGGGTGACGGCATCGTACTCGTAGAGCCCCTGCTGGGCCTTGGTGGTCGACTTGATGTGCCAGGTGATCAGTGGCGCGTTCAGGGCCTTGGCCACTTCGTAGGCCAGAACCGTCTTGCCGGTGCCAGGCTCGCCCTTGATCAGCAGGGGGCGTTCCAGGGCCACGGCGGCGTTGACCGCGACCTTCAGGTCGTCGGTCGCCACATAGTCGGAAGTGCCTTCGAAGCGCTGGCTCATGCCCATCTCCGCCGGAATCAGGTCCGGTTCGAACAGTTGTTCAAAACAAGCTGATCAAACTACCGGCGCGAACGCGGTTGGCAAGAGCGCATCGCCTCAGACTAGGGGCGCGTCTAGGGCCTCGGCGGAGAAGCCCTTGTCGAGGAGCCGTGTCCGCGCCGCTGTCCGGCGGTCAGCCCATTCCTCGACCAGCAGGCCCAGGCCGATCACGTCGCGGGGCGCGCCGTCCTTGACGACATGGGCGCGAAGGAGCGCCTCGCGCTGGAAGCCGTGGGTCATGTGCAGCGTCCAGGCGACCTCGTTGGAGGCCAGGACTTCGGACCACAGCTTGCGCAGGCCCATGGGGCCGAAGGCATAGTCGATCATCTTGAATTCGGCGAAGCCGCCCAGGCCGGCCCCGCGCGGCGCGTTGGGGGCCAGATACCGCGCGACGGTCGCGCGGCCTTGCTCGCGATCGATGTCGACCAGGCTGTTGAGGCCGGCCGGCCGGCCATCGGCCTCGACGATCCAGTCGCGGCGGCGAGTATTGGCGGGCAGGGCGTCGAACCAGCGATCGTGCTCGGCGCGACCGATCAGATGGTCGGAATACATGAAGGCGGCGACGGTCGGGTCGTTGCGCCAGGCCAGCAGGCGCTCGCGGTCGGTCTCGTCGACAGGGCGCAGGGCCGCTTGGATCATCATCATACCCGCCGGTCGCCGCCCAGCGTCGCTAGATCTGGCCGGCCGCGCACGAAAGCGCGGACGTCGGCCGAGCTGAACGCGGGATTGGCGGCATGGAGGGCGTCGTAGACGGCGCGGACGAAAACCAGGTCGTCGGGTCGGTCGACGGTCCAGCGCACCTCGCCCTCGTCGACCGCCTGGGCGTTGGCCGTCAGCCGAAAGCGCTCTGGATGGCGGTAGAGATAGGGGGTCACATGTTCGCGGTCGTAGGGATCGGCCGTCTCGGACGCGGCGCGACGCAGGGCGCTCGCCTTCATGACCTCAACGTCAAGGCCCTTGGGAAAAGTGCGCGGCTCGGCCACGTTGGAGGCGTAGTCCGCGCCGGTCTCGTGGAAGCGGTCGATGGTGGCGTCGATCACTTCAGGATCGGCCAGCGGACAGTCGGCGGTCAGGCGCACCACGGTCTCGACCGGCCCGAACGCGTCCAGCGCGCCGATGAAGCGGCCTAGTACGTCGTCGAGGTCGCCCCGATGAACGGGGACACCGGCCGCCRTCACCGCTTGCGCCAGCGGATCGTCGTCGGTCCGGACCGAGGTCGCGACCACGATCCGCTGCAGCCGTTGCGCGCGACGCAGGCGCTCGATCTGACGCAGGATCATCGGCGCGCCGGCCAAGGGCGCCAGCACCTTGCCGGGAAGCCGGCTGGACGACATCCGGGCCTGCAGAACCGCCAGGGCCATGTTCAGCCGGCGACCTTTTCCGCCAGCGCGTCGGCGATCGCGCGCATGGCCGGCTCCCATTCGCTGAAGTTCGGCGGCGAGAAGACGCGGGCTTGCGGATACCAGGGGTAGTGATCGGTGCCCAGGCGGGTCCAGACGACGGGGGAGGTGATCATCCAGATCGGCGCGCCGCAGGCGCCGGCCAGGTTGATGGTGGCGTTCGAGAAGCCAATCGTCAGATCGACGGCGCAACACAGGGCCGCGACGTCGTCGAGGTCCTGCTTCAGGTCAAGGCCCGGCGGCTGCCAGATGTCGACGCCGAACTCCGCCTTGGCGAAGGCGATCTCGTCCTCGCAATCGCCGTACTGCAAGTTGACGAAGGTGACCCCGGGGGTCTCCAGCACGGGACGCCAGGCTTCGAACGGCGAGAACTGGCGCGCGCGCTCGGCGTTCAGCTTCAGGCTCTTCCACAGCAGACCGACCTTGGGCGTGGACCCCAGCTTGTCCAGCTCACCTTTCCAGTAAGCCACCCGTTCGGGGTCGGCGACGAGGTAGCGGTCGCGCTGGGGGAAGGCCGCGACGGAAGGTCGCAGGCTGAGCAGGAAGTCGCCGATGGCGGCCCAATAGTCGAAACGGTCCCAGTTCTCGAGTTCGGGCGCAGAGCGATAGACGCGCCCCTCCAGCGCCACCGTGCGGTGGAGGGTGACCTCGACCGTCGGAAACGAGCGCTGGAAAAGCGGGATGAGACGCCGCTCCACCGCAATAGCCAGCGAACCGTCGGGTCCCAGGGCCTCGAGGATGTCGGGGATCATGTTCGCGAACATGACCTCGTCGCCCAGGCCCTGTTCCGTGCTGATCATCAGCGACTTGCCCTTCAGATCCTGGCCCGACCAGCGGGTCCCGGGGATCCGGAAGCGCGGGGCGTCGCTTATGGACGGCGAGAAGCGCGCCTCGTAGGCCTCCCAGCCCTCGGAAACGCGGCCCAGCCCTAACAGAATGGAGGCGCGGGCGAATTGCATCATCGCCAGATCCTCGGTGGATTCGGGGCGCTTGATCGCTTCGTCGCAGTCGGCCAGGGACGCTTCGATCTCGCCCAAGTCCAGCTTGGCGAAAGCGCGGTTGTGGTAAGCCTTGCCGAATTCCGGTTGCAGTCGCAGAGCCTCGTCGAAGAACACGATCGAGCCGCCGGCGTCGCCGAGATTGCAGAGCACCGTGCCCAGAGTGTTCCAGAGCAGGGCGGTCTCGGGATGGGCGGCGAGCGCGGTCTTCAGGACCTCGATCGCGTCGTCTTCGCGGTTCAGATCGCGCAGGGCGCAGGCCAGGTTGTTGGCGCCTTCGACATCGCCGGGACGGGCCAGACAAAAGTGGGCGAAAAACTTGGCGGCGATCTCCGGCATGTTCATGCGGAAGGCCAGCCGGCCCAGGTCGCCCGCCACCGGCCCGTGATCGGCCAGCAACTGCAGTGCGGCCTCGTAGGCGCGTAGCGACGACGCGAAGTCGCCAGTCTTCTCGCGGGCGATGGCCAGGACGTGCCAGGCCACGCCCAGGCGCTCGTCCTTCTCCAGCAGCTTCATGGCCAGCTTGTCGGCCTTGGCGTAATCTYGCAGACGCACGGCCTGGATGGCGCGGGCCAGGGCCTTACCGTTCTCGGCGTTCTTGCTCTCCTGGGCGGCGCGGTTCAGGCGGTCCAGGGCCTCGGCCGAGGCCGAGTCGCCGACGGCGCTGGCGATGACGCCACTATGCACAGGCGCGGCCCCGATATCGGCCTGGGCGAGGGTGCTCGCGGAGCTTTCCAGGGCGTTCTTACGGGACATGGGGCGGGCCTTAGACTCTGCTGTTAACCATGTTTTGAGGCGCTATGCTTAATTGAGTCCTAAGCTGCGGCTCAGGGTCGCAAGGACGGTCGCATCGGGCGGTCGGCTGGATGCGGCAAGACAGCGTTAATACGTCTCGCCTAGCGTGCCGCTCAAGCCGTCGTCATCGACGGGATCGGGCTAAGCGGCGTCAACCAAGGAGCGGCCTTAAGTGCCTTTGAAGCTGTCGCTGAAGCCCGGCGAAAAATTCGTCCTCAACGGCGCCGTGGTCCAGAATGGAGACCGGCGCGGTGTTCTGGTGCTCCAGAACAAGGCCTCCGTCCTTCGCGAGAAGGACATCATGCAGCCGGATCAGGTCACGACGCCCGCGCGTCGGATCTATTTCCCGGTGATGATGATGTACCTAGAAGAGAACGCGGCGGAAAAGTTTTATGAGGAATTCGCGACCCGCCTTAACGATTTCATGGGGGTCGTACGTAATCCTGGGATTCTCCAGGACTGCATCGCGATCTCGAAGCACGTGATGGCGCGAGAATACTACAAGGCTCTGATGTTGAGCCGTAAGTTGATTGAATACGAAGACGAGAGGTTGGGGCATGTCTCTTCGGGCGTATCAGCAGGCGGCGACGCGGGCTGAGAATCCCCGTGAAATGGAGTACCGCCTGTTCGGGCAGGTGACGCGCGCCCTCATGGACGCGTCACAGGCCCCAGCGGACGACTTCATCGCGCGGATCGACGCATTGGACTGGAACCGCAAGGTCTGGTCGGCGCTGGCGACCGACTGCGCCTTGCCGGAAAACCAGTTGCCGATGGAAATGCGGGCCAGCATCATTTCGCTGAGCCTGTGGGTCGGTCGTCACTCCAGCGCCGTGATGCGTAAGGAGGAGGACTTCGAACCTCTGATCGAGATCAACCGCATGATCATGCAGGGCCTGGCCGGCCGCCCCGAGGCGGCCTGACTTTACCTCGCGGCGGCGTCTCGCAGGCCGCGTGATTCTCTGGTTTCCGCAAGACTGAACGTCTTGCCTATCACCTCCGGAAAAACCTGCCGCCCGGCGAATCTTGCATTCGCCGGGCGGTGTCGTTTTCGGCGCTGGTGATTCCGCAAATCTAATAAAATCAGCAACTTACTGGATGGCGCCGAACGCGGTTCGGTTGGCCCGTCCTTTGCGATGGTTCGCGTGGGGCAAAACGCCCGAACCGGCACTACGCCGGGCAAATCCGACCAAAACGGTAGGTATCCCATGCTGAACTCTATCAACACCAATGCTGGTGCGCTTCTGGCGCTCCAAAACCTGAACGCCACCAACACGGAGCTCAACACCACTCAAGGCCGGATCAACACCGGTAAGAAGGTCGGTAACRCCAAGGACAACGGCGCGATCTGGTCGATGGCGAAGATGCAAAGCGCGAGCTCGAGCTCGTTGAATGCCGTGAAGGACTCGCTCCAACGCGGTCAATCGACGATCGACGTTGCTCTCGCCGCGGGCGACACCATCACCGATCTGCTCGGCAAGATGAAGGAAAAGGCCCTGGCCGCTTCCGACACCTCGCTGAACACCGCCTCGTTCAACGCCCTTCAGGCGGACTTTGTGTCCCTCCGCGACCAAATCCAAAAGGCCGCGGATAATGCGAAGTTCAACGGCGTCAGCCTCGCCGACGGCACTACCGCGAAGCTGAGCTTCCTGGCCAACTCGGACGGGGACAGCTTCACGGTGAATGCCCAAGCCCTGAATCTGGTGGGCCTGGGTCTGACGCTCGGTGAAACCTTCACCGACGCGGCCGACGCGAAGCTGAAGATCGACCTTCTGACGAAGGCCTTGCAAACGGCGACGAACAAGCTGTCGTCCCTCGGTACGTCCTCGACGGGTCTGGATACGCACCTGACCTTCGTGGGCAAGCTGCAGGACAGCCTGGACACCGGCGTCGGCAACCTGGTCGATGCGGACCTGGCGAAGGAAAGCGCCAAGCTCCAGTCGCTGCAAACCAAGCAGCAACTGGGTGTGCAGGCTCTCTCGATCGCCAATCAAAGCCCGCAGTCGATCCTGTCGCTGTTCAAGGGGTGAGCCCGATACGCCGGACGGCTGTCAAAAGCCGTCCGGCGCCTCTTTTCTGCTGGGTGCGCAACATGTGCCCGGCAACAATTGCCTATGTCGAAAGCCTCCCGGCAGTTTCTGCCGGGGGGCTTCGTCGTTAACGGACCTATAACGCCGTAATTTCAGTGATTTAGCGAGGCGTTGCCAGCCGGCAGAATTGGCCCGGCAATTGCTACAGACCTTTTCGAGCAAAATGCTCCCGGCAGCCAAAATGGCGTCGGACACCTTGAAAAGGAAACTATTCGTATGCCGCTGAATAGCATCAATACGAACGCCGGCGCCCTGATCGCCCTGCAGAACCTCAACAGCACGAACACCGAGCTGGGTATCGTTCAGCAGCGCATCAACACCGGCAAGAAGGTCGGTAACGCCAAGGACAACGGCGCCATCTGGGCGATGTCCAAGAACCAGACCGCCACCGCCAACAGCCTCAACGCCGTGAAGGACTCGCTGCAACGCGGTCAGTCCACCATCGACGTCGCGCTGGCCGCCGGCGACACCATCACCGATCTGCTGGGCAAGATGAAGGAAAAGGCTCTGGCCGCTTCCGACACCTCGCTGAACACCGCTTCGTTCAACGCRYTGSWGKCSGACTTCACCTCGCTGCGCGACCAGATCGAAAAGGCCGCCACCAACGCGAAGTTCAACGGCATCAGCATCGCCGACGGCASCACCAACAAGCTGGTCTTCCTGGCCAACACGGACGGTTCGGGCTTCACGGTYAMCGCTCAAGCCCTGAACCTGACGGGCCTGGGTCTGACGGCCGCTGAAACCTTCACCGACGCCGCCACCGCCAAGRCCGAGATCGCCAAGATCGATAMGGCCATSGGCACCGCCACCAACAAGCTGGCGTCGCTGGGCACCAGCTCGACCGGCCTCGACACCCACCTGACCTTCGTCGGCAAGCTGCAAGACAGCCTGGAAGCCGGCGTCGGCAACCTGGTGGACGCCGACCTCGCGAAGGAAAGCGCCAAGCTGCAGTCGCTGCAAACCAAGCAGCAGCTGGGCGTGCAGGCGCTGTCGATCGCGAACCAGTCTTCGTCGTCGATCCTGAGCCTGTTCCGCTAAGGAATGGAGTGGGGCGGGCCCTTGTGGCTCGCCCCCCGCTTTTCAAGGACCGAAGGACGAGGAGAACCAAAAGGAAAGAGAGGAGGTCGGCAGCAGACGCCGGCGATCAGAAAATGGAACCCAAAGCCGCTCTGTCGGCCCTTCAGACCGAATTTGCCGCTCCCACCGCGCTCCCTTCGCACGCCCCGGACCAGTCCGAGGGCGCGAACGTCGTTGTGGCTGAAGCTAAGCGCCGACCGGAGGCGCCCGTCGAGGATGGTCCGCAACCGTTCGACCTGCGCCTGGTGATCGAGCAGAACGAGGATACCGGCGAGTATATCTACAAGACCGTCGACCGCCGCACCGGCGAGACGCTCCAGCAGTTTCCTCGCGAGCAAGTTCTGAAGCTGCGCGAAGAGGCCAGCTACGCGTCCGGCGCCGTTTTCGACGGTCAGGCCTGAGCGCCAGGTCCTAGAGACGAAAGGCGAGGGTGCGACCGCGGGTCGCGGCCCTTAACGGATATGGTTTATATCCGTTAACCATAATCTTACCTTCTGACCCCAAATTCGACAGCGACCAGATCGCACGTCGAATCGCGCGCGATCGCAACCAACGGCAAAATAGCCGACCGGAGGCCGCGCATGACGCTGAGCGTCAACACGAACCAGCCCGCGCTGATCGCGCTGCAGAACCTGAACCGCACCAACGACGACATGCAGTCGGTGCAGACCCGCATCAATACGGGTCAGTCGATCTCGACCGCCAAGGATAACGCGGCCGTCTGGTCGATCGCCCAGGAGCAGCGCGCGGACATGAGCGCCCTCGGGGCGGTCAAGATGAGCCTGGACCGCGCGACCTCGATCGCCGACGTGGCCCTGGCCGCCGGCGAGTCGGCCTCCGACCTGCTGAAGCTGATGCGCGAGAAGGTGGTGGCCGCCAAGGACACCTCGCTGACCACGACCTCGCTGATTTCGCTGAACGCCGACTTCCAGGGGCTGCTGAAGAACCTCTCGCAGGTGATTTCCAGCGCGGTGTTCGACGGCGCCAACCTGCTGGACGGCAGCCAGCCCGCCGACATGAGCTTCCTGGCCGACGCCGACGCGGCTCAGGCCATCACGCTCAGCCTGCAGAACCTGTCGCTGGGCGGGACCATCAACACCCTGACCGCCACCGACGACATCCTGACGACGGCCAACGCCGCTGCGGTTCTGACCCGCCTCGACGCGTCGATGAGCGCCGTCAACCAGGCCGTTGGCAATATCGGCACTCAGGCCAAGCAGATCGACGCGCACAGCAGCTTCGTTTCGCGGCTGAGCGACGTTCTGGAAACTGGCGTGGGCAATCTGGTGGACGCCGACCTGGCCAAGGAAAGCGCGCGCCTGCAGGCCCTGCAGGTCAAGCAGCAGCTAGGCGCCCAGGCCTTGTCGATCGCCAACAGCGCTCCGCAGATCATCCTGTCGCTGTTCAAGGGCTCGTAAGTCTCGAACCCTGAGTAGGTCTAGGTCCCGACGCCCTGCCGGGCTAAGCTCCTGTCGGGCTTACAGGGGATTCGGCGGCGAGCATGATCGAGCTGCGCGACTTGCGGGACGAAGACGAGGCGGTCCTTTTTCGGTGGCGTTCCGAGCCCGAGGTCGACCGGTGGATGTCGGACGCCGACCTGCCTAGCCGCGAGGCTCACGCCGCCTGGTTCCAGGCGTTGCGAACCGATCCCGATATGCGCGGCTGGATGATCACCCGCAGCGAGGTCCCCATGGGTCTGCTGACCCTGACCGGGCTCAACAGCCATCACCGCCGCGCCAGCTGGAACTGGTTCCTGGGCTCGGCCGAGGCGCGGGGCAGGGGTGTCGGTCGCGCCGCCCAGGTGCTGGGCCTCGATCGCGCGTTCGGCGAGCTGGGCCTGCACAAGGTGTTCGCCGAGGTGATGGCTGACAACGACGCGGCGCTGAAAGCTCAATCTTCCGCCGGCTTCCGCCGCGAAGGCTATCTGCGCGGCCATGTGCTGAAGGACGGTCGCCCACGTGACGTGGTGCTGCTGGGGATCTTAGCCTCGGAGTGGCAATCGTTGCGCACCGCGGCGCGCAAGGCCCTGTCGGACGCCAACCTTATCGCGGCCTAAATCCAAACGTTAACGAGTCGTCAGCGATCCTCGGGCAAAGGTACGAGCGGGGGATTTCGCGTCCCGCTCAGGACAAGCCGTGATCAGTTTCGATTCCAGCATTCTGCTCAGCTACTATCAGGCCCGCGCGGGCGTGACGGGCGCTGGCGCGTCTGGAACCGCCCCCACGAGCTCGTCGAGATCGAAGGCCGTGGTGCCGACCGCGCCGTGGCTGAGCGGTTCCGCGCCGGAGCCCAGCGAACTGGTCCGCTCCGCCCTGAGCGGCCGCAAGTTCGTCGATGAGGGCGCCAGCGCCTCCGCCCTCAAGGGCGTCAGCCCCGACTATAAGAAGCTGTTCGCGACCTACCAGGCGCTGAACACCTTGTCGGCCCTGGCCGCGCGGGCCGGCGAGAAGAACGTCACCGACGGCGAGATCTCGCACCTGCAGACCGCCATGGCCAAGGGCCTCGGCGAGATCAGCAACTACGTCCAGAACCTGTCGCTGGACCAGATGCGCCTGACGACCGGCACTGTCATGACCAGCGACAAGAGCACCGTGGGCGTGCCCAAGGCCACCTACAGCTACACGACCGACAAGCTCTATAGCGGCCAGGTCGATGATGAGGTCCCCCAGTTTCAGGGCGCGGTCTCGTTCGACGTCGCCATCAAGAGCTTCGGCGCCACCAGCAACGTGACCATGGACCTGTCCGAGATGGGCTCGACGCCCCGGACCATGTCCAACGTCGTCAGCTACATGAACGGCAAGCTGAAGACGGCGGGGTTCAACACCAGCTTCTCGGTGCAGCGCACGACGGGTGAGGAGCGCACTGTCCAGGTCAATGGCAAGCCCGTGAAGCTGCCGGCCACCGGCGACGACTTCGCGCTCAAGGTCAACGGCGACTCCGTAGAGCAGCTGACCTTCAGCGCGCCCACCACGGCGCCGGCCGTCTACGTGACCACCAAGGCCGGCGACCCGGATCCCGACAAAGATACGACGACCGACGACGGCGTCTTCGAGACCACCCTCTCCAAGTACAGCGCCGCCGGGACGGGCGCCGGACCCGGGGCGGGCGCGCCGGGCGGCAAGGTCTTCAGCGAGACCCTGCAGGGCACGATCTCCAGCGTCCGCAAGTCGGTGACCGGCGCGGACGGCTCGATCTACATGCTGGCCGACGTCGATACGGCGGTGGAGGGCAAGACCGATATCAACGGCCAGGCCATCAAGGGCGAAAGCGATGTCGCGCTGCTGAAGTACGATAGCGCCGGCCACTTGCTGTACGCCCGCACCCTGGGCGCGACAGACCAGGCCAACGGCCTGTCCCTGGCCGTCGCCGACGACGGCAGCGTGGCCGTGGCCGGTTCGGTCAGCGGCCGCTTGGCGGGCGCGGTCAACGGCCCGATCAACAATGGCGACAGTTCGACGGTCAGCGACAGCTTCGTGACCCGCTACGACGCCAAGGGCGACGAGCAGTGGACGGTCCGCCGCGGCGGCTTGCAAGAGGACGAGGCCACCGCCCTGGCCTTCGGCTCGGACGGCGTCCTCTATGTCGGCGGGCGCAGCAAGTCGGACCTGCCGGGCGCGACAGGCGCGGACCCGTCTGGCGGCTGGGACGCCTATCTCTCGGCCTTCGCCACGGACGTCAACGGTCAGCCCAAGGCGCTGTTCACCCAGAAGTTCGGCACCGCCGAGAACGATTCCGTCTCCGGCATCGTCGTCAACGGTTCGCAGGTCATCGTCGGCTCCAAGGAGAATGGCGAAGCGATGCTGCGCAGCTTCGACGTCACGCCGTCGGTGGTGACCGAGAACGTCAACAAGCTGGATCAGTACGGCGCTTATCAGAGCGTGCCGGTCACCTACACCAAGACCGCTACCGTCACCGCCGGCGCGACGCGCGACCTCGGCTCGCTGAAGGGCGGCGAGATGATCGGCCTGAAGATCGACGGCGGTCAGCTCTATGTCGGCGGCTATACGGCCAACAACCTGATGTCGATCAATGGCGCGACGACCGCGCCATCGGGCGGCATGGACGCCTTCGTCGGCCGCATGTCGCTAGACATCAGCGACAACAATGCCGACACCCTGACCTATTACGGCGGCACCGGCGACGACACGGTCACCGGTTTCGACGTCTCGAACGGCACGGCTTGGCTGGTCGGCTCGGCCGGCGCGAACCTGGACGGCCAGACGACGGTCGGGACCAAGGACGGCTATGTCGCCCAGGTCAATGTGGGCACCGGCAATGTCGACTGGAGTCAACGCCTGACCGGCAAGGACGGCGTCGCCACCCCGACGTCGGTGGCGGTCTCCTCGTCCGGCGCGTCCAGCCTGGACGCCTTTGGCCTGCCCAGCGGCAAGATGGATTTCACCCAGTCCGATCGTATCGTCTCGGCCACCGCGGCGCGGGCTGGCGACACCTTCCAGATCCGCACGCGCGAGCGCGGGACGCTGACCACGATCAAGATCGACGCCAATGACACCCTCGAGACCCTGGCCGACAAGATCAAGCGGGCCTCGGGCTCCCGCGCCAAGGTCGAAGTCGCCAGCAACGGCAACAGCCGGGTGCTGAAGATCAGCCCGGCCTCGAACACCTCGACGATCGAGATCGTGGCGGGCAAGGGCGGCTCCGACGTCTTGACCTCGCTGGGCCTGGCCGGCGGCGTGGTGCGCGCCACCAAGACCGACGACGGCAAAACTGTTTCGGCCGATGGCAGCGGCCCGGTCTATGGCCTGAGCCTGCCGCCTGAACTGGACCTGACCACCGACGCGGGGCGCAAGAACGCCAGCATGGTCATCCAGCGCGCCATGTCCGCGGTTCGCACCGGCTATCGCGAGATCGCCGACACGGCGATGGGGATCAAGAGCGACAGCTCGACCGCCGGCAAGACCGGCGGCACGGTGCCGGCCTATCTGACGGCCCAGATTTCGAACTACCAGGCGGCGCTAAACCGTCTCACGGGCGGCGGATAACGGCTTTCTCCACCCCGTTGTGCTTGAAAGCGTCATCGACGCGTCGTAGCCAGGGGTCATGGACTTTCTGAAAGATCGACGGATCATCCTGGCTGGCGGCGGCGCGCTCGCCCTGCTGGCGGGCCTGGGCATCGCCGTGGCGCTGATGACGGGCCATGACAAGAAGCCGGATGAGGCCCCGCCCGCTTCGCGCGCCGGGCTGATTGTCGAGACCGGTCGCGACGACGACAGCAAGCTCGACCCCGCGCGGCCGCTGCGCTGCTTCGTAGGCGGAACCTTCGTCGGCGAGATCACCCTGGCCGAGTGCGCCAAGAAGAACGGCGTCGCCACCGGCGCGCTGGACGTGGGTGTCGACGAAACCGGGGCCCTGGCCGCGGCCGACCAGGCCGGCACGGTCCTGACGCCTTTGCCGCCGACCCCCACCGTGAGCGCGCCCGCCGCGACCACGCCGTCGAATCCGAGCGCGCCGTCGACGCCGGCCAGCGCCTCGGCCAACGCTCCGCTCGGCGCCTGCTGGCGCTACGCCGGCAACGAGTGGCGCCGCCTGCCGGGCGAGATCACGCTGAACGCCTGCGCCCAGCAGCTGTTCAATGGCCGCTGCGAGCGGACCGGCGGGGCGACCTATGGCCGTTGGGGCGAAGAGACGCTGCGCCTGGTGCCGGGTCGTGTCGAGATTTCGTCGGACAACCGCAGCTTCCACACCGCGTTCGATCAGGGGCCCAACTGCTCTGTTCCGAACGCCGGATAGGTTTATAAGTGTAATCCATGAAGAAGACCGTCCTCGCCGCCGCCGCTCTCGTCGCCTCGGGCCTCGCGCTCACGGCTTGCGAGAAGCAGATCAAGCCGCCGTTCGAGACGGGCGTCTGCTTCCACGTGGTGACCAACAAGGACGGCTCGCTGCGCTACAACCCGGTGGCGCGCAACGTGCCGCAGATGGAAGAGTGCGCGGCCACGCTGGAAGGCATGCGCATCCGCTTCGTCCGCATGGGGCAGTCCAACAACCGCAGCATGGTCGGCGCCTATCAGGGGTCCTTCATCTTCATCGAGAAGGAAGGCATCTATCTGGGCCAGACCTATGACGGGGCGCGCTTCATGTCACTGGTCCGCACGGGCGACGGCCGCCTCGCGGTGCCGGGCGCCATTCGCCAGGTTCCAGCCCAGTAGAGCTCGGGAAAGTGGGGTGGACGGAGGCTCCGTCCACAGCCGTCTTCGTCGTCCACAAGAACGTATTGAGAACAAAACTTGCGCCCGCTCGGCGCCTTCGTTAACGTCTCGCTCCAGATTCCGGCGCGAGGGTCGCCGGGCGAGAGCAAGGTCAAGCGATGGCGGGAAGCGTCAATAAGGTCATTCTGGTGGGCAATCTCGGGGCCGATCCCGAGATCCGCAGCCTGGGTTCGGGCGACCGAGTCGCCAATCTCCGCATCGCCACGTCCGAATCCTGGCGCGACCGCACCAGCGGCGAGCGCAAGGAGAAGACCGAATGGCACCGCGTGGTCATCTTCAACGACAACCTGGTGAAGGTGGCCGAGYAGTATCTGCGCAAGGGCTCGACGGTCTATATCGAGGGCGCGATCCAGACCCGCAAATGGACCGACAACACCGGCGTCGAGAAGTATTCGACCGAGATCGTGCTGCAGAAGTTCCGCGGCGAACTGACCATGCTGGGCGGCCGCGGCGATAGCGCCGGCGCGTCGGCCGGCGGCGGCGACGAATACGGCGGCGGCTATTCGGGCGGCGGTGGCGGTTCCAGCTTCGGCGGCGGCGGGGCTCAACGCAGCCAGCCTAGCGGTCCGCGCGAGAGCTTCTCGGCCGACCTGGACGACGAGATCCCGTTCTAGAGACCACGGAAAGTGGAAAGCCTTTGGCGGTCGTAGAGCCGACGGCGGCGCTCCACGGGGGCGAGCGGCGGGCGCACCGGAAACGGTCGCCCGCCGCTTTCGTTTAGGATTGTCGTCCCGGCCAACCCCTGGGCTTGACCCCCGGSGGGGAAGCGCGCAGAGCCGGGATCGCCGGAAGCACTGAGCTTGTTGCGGTCCCGGGTCTTCGCTGTGCTTCGCCCGGGACGACACGCCTAGAGCAGTGTCTTCGGCCACGCCCACCGATACCGCACCACCTCGACCTCGCGCCCGCCGGGAACCCGTTCGATGTAGCGCCCCACCTCGACGCCGCCCTTGCGCTGATAGAATCCCAGAGCCGCCGCGTTCGGCGCGTAGACCTCCAGGTTCAGCGGCGCGCCGTCGTGGTTCTCGACCAGCCATAGCGCGACGCCCGCCAGCAGGGCTGAGCCCAGGCCGCCACCCTTGCGCTCGGGCGCCACGTGCAGATTGTCGAGCAGGGCGTCGACTTCGGGCTTGAGGCGGAACGAGGCGTAGGCAAGACCAACCGGCGCGGCGGCGTCCATCGCCGCCAGAATCAGGTCGCTTGCGGGATCAAAGCGCTCGAACCGCTCGCGCCAGACGGTGCGCGAGGCGTCGAATAATTCGTCATCTAGGTAGGCGTCGCCGTAGAGGCCGCGATAGGCGACCTGGCGGCTGCGGGTGTGCAGGTCGGCGATCGCGTCCGCATCGTTTCGGGACGCGCCGAGTCGGACGAAAACGGGCTCCATGTTCGTCAGAGGAAGCGTTTCGCGCCGCGAAGACAAGTCGTCCCGATCGTCCGGTCGCGGCTCAAGTCGCGGCTTTCGCGCGCCCCTGGTCGAAACTTGGCCAAGCCTGCGGGGCGGACAACGTTGTCATTGGAATTATTTGCCGAATTCTCTTGTTATCGCTCGGAACGCGAACCGCCTGTGGACGCGTTCTTGGACGAAGTGCTAGTGAAACGCCCGGATATTGCACTGCGGGATCACGACAAAGCAGCGCTGTTCCAAGGCGAGACGACCCCCATCAGAGGGGCGCGGCCTTTTTCACTTATCGCAGGGTGAACACAAAGATGCCGGTTGATACGCTGACGAAGGCCCGCTGGGTTTATGCTTTCGGCGGAGGCGGCGCGGATGGCGACGCCTCTATGAAAAACCTCCTCGGAGGCAAGGGGGCCAATCTCGCGGAGATGTCGTCCCTGGGCCTGCCAGTGCCGCCAGGCTTTACAATCACCACCGAAGCCTGCGTCCACTACTACGCCAACGRCCGACAATACCCGGCCGAGCTGGCCGAGCAGGTGAAGGTCGGCCTGACCAAGGTCGAGGAGATCACCGGCAAGACGTTCGGTGACGTGGCCAACCCGCTGCTGGTTTCGGTGCGCTCGGGCGCCCGGGCCTCGATGCCGGGCATGATGGACACGGTGCTGAACCTGGGCCTCAACGACGAGACCGTCGAGGGCCTGGCCAAGCTGTCGGGCGACCGTCGCTTCGCCTATGACAGCTACCGCCGCTTCATCCAGATGTACTCGAACGTCGTGCTGAACCTCGAGCACCACATGTTCGAGGAGATCCTGGATGACCACAAGGATCGCCTGGACGTCCACGTCGACACCGGCCTCACGGCCGATGACTGGGCCGAGGTGATCAAGGACTACAAGGCCGCCGTGCGCGACCAGCTGGGCAAGCCCTTCCCGCAGGACGCCCAGGAGCAGCTGTGGGGCGCCGTCGGCGCCGTGTTCGCCAGCTGGATGAACGATCGGGCCAAGTTCTATCGCCGCATGCACGACATCCCCGAGAGCTGGGGCACGGCCGTGAACATCCAGTCGATGGTGTTCGGCAATATGGGCGAGACCTCGGCCACCGGCGTGGCCTTCACGCGCAACCCGTCGAACGGCGACAACCGCCTGTACGGCGAGTTCCTGATCAACGCCCAGGGCGAGGACGTGGTGGCGGGCATCCGCACGCCGCAGTCCCTGACCAAGGCCGCCCGCGAGGAGATGGGTGACGTCGCCCCCTCGATGGAAGAGGCGATGCCGGAAGTGTTCGCCCAGTTCAAATCCGTGGTCGAGACGCTGGAGCGTCACTACCGCGACATGCAGGACATCGAGTTCACGGTGGAGCAGGGCACGCTCTACATGCTGCAGACCCGCAACGGTAAGCGCACGGCCAAGGCGGCGCTGAAGATCGCGGTCGACATGGCGGCCGAGGGCGTGATCGACAAGGAAGAGGCCATCGGCCGTGTCGAGCCGGCCTCGCTGGACCAGCTGCTGCACCCGACCATCGATCCGACCGCCCATCGCGACGTGATCACCACGGGCCTGCCGGCCTCGCCCGGCGCGGCGACCGGCAAGATCGTCTTCGACAGCGACGCCGCCGAAAAGGCCGCCGCCAACGGCGAGGCCGTGATCCTGGTGCGCGAGGAGACGAGCCCCGAGGACATCCACGGCATGCACGCCGCTCGCGGCATCATCACCGCCCGCGGCGGCATGACCAGCCACGCCGCCGTGGTGGCGCGCGGCATGGGCCGAGCCTGCGTCTCGGGCGCCGGCGACGTGTCGATCTTCCCCAAGGAAGGCCTGTTCCGGGTCCGAGGCCGTGAGTTCAAGGCCGGCGAGATCATCACGATCGACGGCTCGACCGGCGAGATCCTGGCCGGCTCGCCCAAGATGATCGAGCCCGAGCTGACCGGCGACTTCGCCACCCTGATGGGCTGGGCCGACCAGGTCCGCCGCCTGAAGGTGCGGGCCAATGCCGAGACGCCGCTGGACGCCAAGACCGCCCGCCAGTTCGGCGCGGAAGGCATCGGTCTCTGCCGCACCGAGCACATGTTCTTCGACGACACCCGGATCGCCGCCGTGCGCGAGATGATCCTGGCCGACGACGAGCAAGGCCGCCGCGTCGCCCTGGCCAAGATCGCGCCGTTCCAGAAGGCCGACTTCGTCGAGCTGTTCACGATTATGGAAGGCCTGCCGGTCACGATCCGCCTGCTGGATCCGCCGCTGCACGAGTTCTTGCCGCACACCGAGGAAGACGTCGAAGCCGTGGCCCAGGCCACCGGCCTGGACGCCGCCAAGCTGCTGCGCCGGGCCAAGGAGCTGCACGAGACCAACCCGATGCTGGGCCATCGCGGCTGCCGCCTGGGCGTCTCATATCCCGAGATCTACGAGATGCAGGTTCGCGCCATCCTCGAGGCGGCGTGCGAGATCGCCAAGTCGGGCAAGGCCGCGCCGGTGCCGGAAATCATGCACCCGCTCGTCGCCAAGGGCGAGGAGATGAAGTACCTGCGCGACCTGACCGACCGCGTCGCCAAGGCGGTGCTGGAAGAGCAGGGCGTCGCGCTGACCTACACCGTCGGCACGATGATCGAGCTGCCCCGCGCGGCCTTGCGCGCCGCCGACCTGGCCGTCAACGCCGAGTTCTTCAGCTTCGGCACCAACGACCTGACCCAGACGACGTTCGGCATCAGCCGCGACGACGCCGGCAAGTTCCTGGGCGCCTATATCGAGAAGGGCATCTTCGAGAAGGACCCGTTCGTCAGCCTCGACCAGGAAGGCGTCGGCGACCTGATCCGCATCGCCGCCGAGCGTGGCCGCGCGGCGCGTCCGGACGTCAAGCTGGGCATCTGCGGCGAACACGGCGGCGACCCGGCCTCGATCAGCTTCTGCGAGAAGGTCGGCCTCGACTACGTGTCGTGCTCGCCCTACCGGGTGCCGATCGCCCGACTGGCGGCGGCGCAGGCGGCGCTTGCCAACAAAGGATAAGAGCCGAGCGATAGGCTTAGATCCAGTTCAAGGGCTCCAGGCTGGACAGTCTGGGGCCCTTTTCCTGTTCAAGCCTTCCTGACGCGCTGGTTTATCCAATTCCAAATTCTGGCTAGACCAATTTTCCGCGCGCGCTATATCCGGAAGCAGGACTTCTGGGAGGAAGCACGATGCTGGCGACTCTGGCCCTGATGGCGGGTTTGGCGGTCACGCCTGAACCGCTGACGCTTCCGACCGCGATCGACTTGGCCAAGGCCGCGATCGACGCCTGCGCGGCCCAAGGCGCGCACGTATCCGCCGCCGTGGTCGACGCCAAGGGTAATGCGCTGGTGGTGCTGCGCGACGAGCAAAGCCCCAAGCCGCCGATCGCCGCGCCGCGCAAGGCCAACGCCGCCGTGGTCTTTGACCAGCCTGGCAGCGTGATGGAGCCGCGCGAGAAGGCCGATCCGGCGTTCGCGGCCAAGATCGCCGCCGATCCCGACCACCTGAACGCCCATGGCGGGTCGCTGCCGCTGCACGTCGGCGCGACGCTGATCGGCGGTCTGGCGATCGCCGACACCAGCCACGAGACCGCCGACCAGTGCGCCCGCGCCGCCTTGGCCAAGTTCCCTCAATTTCACTGAGAAGAGCGTCCCCGATGATGAAGCGTCTCTGCCTCGCCGCCGTCTTGGCCCTTTCGCTAGGTGGCGCGCACGCCCAGGAGCATGGCCCCGCCAAGCCGTTGGATAAGCCCGACGCCGAGGGCCTGAAGCCGCGCGCGACCGTGGTGCTGGCTCCATACCGCTTCAACGACATCCTCTGGGAAAACGACCGCACAGCGCACCGGATCTACAGCCGCGACCTCGAGAAGGCCGAGCCGCCGTCGACCTCGGGCATCGACGCCTGGGGCAAGAGCGAACGCTGGCCCTATATGGATCGCCAGCTGAAGACCGGCGACCAGCACGCCAACCACGGCGAGGGCCTGGACTTCTACGACGTCGGCACGGGCCGTGGCGCGGGCGGGCTGGGCGTCTGGCACGACAACAAGCTGTGGACGTCGCGCAACTGGTCCAGCTGGAAGGTGATCAAGAATGGGCCGGATGTGGCCTCGTTCAGCGTCGACTACGCCCCCTGGCCGGTCGACGTGGATCGCAAGGTCTGGGAGACGCGAACCTTCACCCTGCCGCTGGGCACTAACTTCACGCGGATGGTCTCGACGATCAGCTCCGACAAGCCGGGCCCGCTAGTGGTCGGCATCGGCATCACCAAGCGCAAGCGGGCCAGCGGCTCGGGCGCGTTCAAGAAGGACCTGGCCCCCGGCCGGGTGACCTTCTGGGAACCGGCCGACCCGGAGAAGGGCTCGATGGCCATCGCCCTGATGGTCGATCCCAAGTCGGTCGTCGAGGTGCGCCAGGACTTCGACAACTACCTCGTTTTGATCAAGGTCGAGGCGGGCAAGCCGTTCGTCTATTACATGGGCGCGGCCTGGGATAAGGGCCTCGACTTCCACACGCCGGCCGAGTGGGACGCGTATGTGACGGGCGCCAAGGCGGATTTTGATCCGGCGCACTGAGGCTCCACCACAAACAGGTGTCATCCCGGAAGCCTCGCAGAGGCTGTCCGGGACCCAGGGGCCAAGCGCGGTGCGGCGGCCCCTGGGTCCCGGCTCTCCGCTTCGCTGCGGCCGGGATGACACACTGTTGTTGATCAACAATCGAAAAGCCGCCCCAAGGCCTGGAGGGAGGGCCTCGGGGCGGCTCGTGATCGTCCGCCTTGGGGGAGGGCGCGGACGGTCTTTTCTTGAACAAACCGGTGACGCCTAGGCGGCGTCGACCAGGACCAGCTCGGCGTCTTCCAGGGCGGTGACGGTGATGACGTCCTCATCCTTGATGGCCGCGCCGTCGCGGGTGTTCAGCGTCACGCCATTGACCTCGACCGAACCGGCGGCGGGGACCAGATAACCGCTACGGTCCTTGCCCAGAGCGTAGGTGGTCGTCTCGCCAGCCTTCAGCGTCGCGCCCAGAACCCGGGCGTCGGTGCGGATCGGCAGGGCGTCTGCGTCGTCGGAAAAGCCCGAAGCCAAGGTCACGAACTTCCCCGAGCGGTCGCCCTTGGGGAACGGCTTGGCGCCCCACGACGGCGCGCCGCCGAACGACTTGGGCTCGATCCAGATCTGGAAGATCCGGGTCGTTTCGGCCTCGAGGTTGTACTCGGCGTGCCGGATGCCCGAGCCCGCGCTCATCACCTGGACGTCGCCGGCCTCGGTGCGGCCCTTGTTGCCCAGGTTGTCCTGGTGGGTGATCGCGCCGTCGCGGACATAGGTGATGATCTCCATGTCGCTGTGCGGATGCGGCGGAAAGCCGGTGTTCGGGGCGATCTCGTCGTCGTTCCAGACCCGCAACGCCCCCCAGTTCATGTTGCTGGGGTCGTAGTAGCTGGCGAACGAGAAATGGTGCTTGGCCTTCAGCCAACCGTGGTCGGCGCCGCCAAGGCTATCGAACGGTCTGCGGTCGATCATGGCTCTAACCTTTCCAATCTCTCTGGGCCTTGGCCCGCTGGAGCGCCGCGTCGGCGCGTCCTGTTGAGGAGAAGATAGGGGATCCCTGGCGATCTGAAATGGAAACTGTTGAAACTCATCGTTTCCAAAACTACCATTTGCGAATGTCCAAACTGCCCGATCTCGAAGGCCTCGCCGTATTCGCCAAGGTGGTGGAGCTGCGCTCGTTCGCCGCCGCCGCCGATGAGCTGGCCATGTCCAAGGCCACCGTCTCCAAGGCCGTCACCCGGCTGGAGGCGCGGCTGGGCGCGCGGCTGTTCAACCGCACCTCGCGTCGCCTGGCCCTGACCGACGCCGGCCAGTCCCTGGTCGAGCGCGCCACCCGCGTCCTCGCCGAGGCCCAGGCCGCCGAGGAGGAGGCGTCCAGCCAGTCCTCGGCCCCGCGCGGCCTGGTGCGGATGGCCGTGCCGATGTCGCTGGGCATCGCCAGCCTGGCGCCGGTGCTGCCCGGCTTCTTCGAGGCCTATCCGGAGGTCTCCGTCGACTTGCACCTGTCGGACGCCACGATCGACCTGGTCGGCATGGGCTTCGACCTGGCCCTGCGCGTGGCGGCCCTGCCGGACAGCTCGCTGGTGGCCCGCCGCCTGCGGGCGGTGAAGCGCCACGTCGTGGCCTCGCCCGGCTATTGGGACCAGCAAGGACGGCCGACCCATCCGGCGGGCCTGGCCGAGCATCGCGGCCTGACCTATGGCCACCAATCGGCCCCCGAGACCTGGCGGTTTCAGAAGGGCGGCGAGGAGGCCTCCGTTCGACCCCGCTCGGTGATCCGCGCCAACAATGGCGACGTGCTCGTGCCCTCGCTGACCGCCGGGGTCGGGGTGGCGGTGCTGCCGGACTTCATCGTCGGCGCGGCCCTGGCCGACGGCCGGTTGGAGGAGATCCTGAGCGACTGGACCGCCGCGCCCATCGCCCTGCACCTGGTCATGCCGCCCGGCGGCCCGAGGCCGGCGCGGGTCGAGGCTCTGGCAGCCTATTTGGGAAAGGTGCTGGGAAGGCCGTCGTGACCACGCGGATACCCCATAGCCGTGTCATCCCGGCAGCCTCGTAGAGGCTGTCCGGGACCCAGGGGGTGCGTGAACGCCGTGCGCGCCGCCCCTGGGTCCCGGCTCTACGCTACGCTTCGGCCGGGATGACAAGAGGTTTGCGGTTTAATCGTGCGAACCTCGGAGAGGCGTCTGTTCAGGGCCTCGCCCGGCGGAACGTCAGGCTCTGGTCCGGGGGACCCGGCACGCCATCGACGTCCTGTTCGACGCGCAGCGTGTCGGGATCGGCCAGCCAGACCTTCATCGACTGCTTGCGGCCGGTCTTGTTGCTGGTCACGGCGGTGACGCCGTTCTGGCCGTCGCGTTTGACGCTGATCATCACGACCTGGGTGTTGACCACGGCCTTGGTTGGAGTTCCGTCCAGCGGCGCATCGGCGAACTGGATGGCGGCCAAGCCTTCGTCGTCCTCCTCGATCAAGGTCCAGGCCAGGCTCTTGCCGTCGTCCTTGGTGACGTCGATCTCGGCGGTCAGGGGCGCGGGACCGGTCAGAGCTTCGTTGAAGGTCGAAGCCTTGAGATCGATCGTCCAGCGTCCGGCCGCGCCCAAGGGGGCGTTCTGGGCCAGGGCAGGACTGGCGGCGGCCAGCAGGCCGGCCGCGATCAGGGCAAAAAGGGCGGTTCGGGTCATGGAGCGCCTCCTGGAAGCTCCGCGATAGAACGCCCGCGCGACCGCCGCCGTCTAGAAGGTTTCGGTGACTACAGGCTTTCGACCTGGGTGGGCGTGAAGGCGCCGACTTGCATCGGCGTCATCGCCGCAAGATTGGTCGTCGACAGCCAGTCCAGCTGGTTGACGGTCAGGCCTGGGATCTGGGCCGGCAGGATATAGCCGACCTGGGTCGTGGTCAGTCCGGCAATCACCGTGGTCGACAGCGAGCCGAGCTGGGTGGCGGTCAAGCCCTGGACCTGGGTGGCGCTGAGCTGACCGAACGCGGTCGACGACAGGCTGCGAACCTGGAACGCCGAAAGCCCCTTCAAGGCGGTAGACGCCAGCGAGGTCATCTGGGTCGTCGACAACGCGGCGAGGTTGGTCACCGAGAGCGCGCCCAGCTGCGACGCCGAGAGTGTGGCGACCTGGGTCGTCGAGACCTCGCCGATGTCCGTGGAGGTGAGGCCGCCCAGCTGAGTGGCGGTCAGGCCGGCGAACTGGGTGGTCGTCAGGCCTTGGAAGGCAGTGGTGTCCAGCCCGCTCAGATTGGCCGTGGACAGGCCGCCCATCTGGGTCGCGGTCAGGCCCTGGAACTGCGTGGCCGACAGCTCCGCGAAGTCCGTTGTCGACAGGCCGCCGATCTGCGTCGCCGTCAGGGCGGCGAATTGGGTGGTGGTCAGGGCCGCGACCTGAGTCTGGCTGAGGGCGCTGATATTGGTCGACGACAGCGCGGCCATCTGGGTGGAGGTGAAGCCGGCCACCTGGGTGGTGGTCAATTCGGAAAAGTCGGTGGCGCTCAGCGAGCGGATCTGGGTGACGGTCAGGCCCGCCACCTGAGTCGAGCTCAGATTGGCGACCTGGGTGGCCGAGAGGCCGCCGACGCCGCCCCCGCTGAGGCCCGCTAGCTGCGTGGCCGACAGGGCCGCCACCTGGGTGTTCGACAAGGCCGCCGTCTGGGTGACCGACAGGCCGCCCAGCTGCGCCGCCGACAGCTGATTCAAGTTGGTGGCGAGGTCCGTCAGCTGCGTCGTGGACAACGAACCGACCTGGGTGGCGGTCAGGCCCTTGAGCTGGGTGGTGCTGAGCGCGGCGAACTGCTGGCTGTCCATGGCCGGGATCAGGGTGGCGGGCACGGCGGCGACCTGGGCGGCGGAGAGCGCCTGCAGCTGGTCGGGCGCCATCTCGCCAAGATCTTCAAGCCGCATGGCGCCGATCTGGGTCGTGGTCAGGTTCTTCAGCTGGCTGGCGTCCAGAGCGCTGATCTGGGTGGCGTCCAAGCCGATGAAGTGGGTCGCGTCCAGCGCGCCGACCTGGGTGGCGCTCAGCACCTCCATCCGGCTGGTGTCCAGCTTGGCCAGCTGCGTCGAGGTCAGGGCGTTCAGCTGGTTGCCGCTGAAGGCGGCCAGTTGGTCGGTGTCGAAGATCAGGTTCGGGGAGAAGGCCGGGATCTGGGTGGTCGTCAGCCCCTTCACCTGGGTCGCGGACAGGGCCGAGACCTGGGTGGCGCTGAGCCCGGCCAGCGCCGTGTTCGACAGCGCGCCGACCTGGGTGCTGGCCAGGGTCTCCAGCTTGGTCGTCGAGAGATTGGTGATCGTCGTCGCCGACAGGTTGGAGATCTGCGCGGCGGAGAGGTACGAAATCGGCACTGGACTCGTTGCTCCCGAAGGTCGCCTCGCGAATCTTACGCGTTAACCATAGACGATGGCGGAGAGCGCGGCCATGCGACCGAAAGGTCCGTGGCGGAGCTCTCCAGGCTCACTGCATCATGGCGATGAGTCCGATAAGGACTCCGCAACAGACGCGGTAAACCTAGGGCTAAGCTTGTGGGGCGCGCATGGTCCACAGATCAAGGTCGCTCTCGCGTCCGATCAGCGCCAGGCCCGAGGCGATGGACTCGAACTCGCCGCCGCTCTCGATCTTTTCCGCCCCGAACCGGCGCAGGAAGATGTCGCGCACCGCCGGCACGAACGAACTGCCGCCGGTCAGGAATACACGGTCGACGCCGGCTTCGGTGAGGTTGGCGCGGTCCAGGGCCTCGCCGACGGCGGTCTCGATGGCGGCCAGTTCCGGGGCGATCCAGCCCTCGAAGTCCGAGCGCGCGACGTGCTTTTCGATCTCGACCGAGCCGGCCTCGAACCGGAACGTCGCCTCGGTCTGGCTGGACAGCGCCTCCTTCAGCGCCGAGACGGACTTGTAGAGGGCGTAGCCGTGGTTGCCGTCCAGCACCTCGATCAGGGCCGCGATCTTGTCCGGCTCGACGGCCGTGCGCTCCAGGGCCCGGATGTCGCGCATGTCCTTGGACGCGCGCAGCAGGGCCAGCTGGTCCCAGCGGGCGAAGGCGGCGTAGTAGCGCTGGGGGATCGGCAGATTGTTGGAGAACGACCGGTAGTCCGAGCCCTTGCCCAGCTCCGGCGAGACCAGCTGGTCGATGATCCGGTAGTCGAACGCGTCCCCGGCCACCCCGACACCCGAACGCGACAGCGGCGTCGAGCGCAGTGTCCCGTCGGCGGCGCGCTCGAACCGGACCAGCGAGAAGTCGCTGGTGCCGCCGCCGAAGTCGGCGACCAGCACGGTAGCGTCCTGTTTCAGCTGGCGGGCGAAGAAAAAGGCCGCGCCCACGGGCTCGTAGGCGTAGCGGATGTCCGAAAAGCCCAAGCGCTTGAAGGCTTCCTCGTAACGGGCCAGAGCCAGGGCCTCGTTCGGCGAGGACCCGGCGAAGGTCACTGGCCGGCCGACCACGACGCGCGGGGGCAGGGCGGAGAGCTGCTCGCCGGCGTGATCGCGCAGCCGCAGCAGGAAGGCGGCCAGCAGGTCCTCGAACAGGTAGCGCTTATCGAGGATGCGGGTTTCGGTGAAGGCCGCCGAGGCCGCGAAGGTCTTGAACGACTGGATGAACCGCGTTTCCAGCGGCTCTTCCAGATAGGCCTCGATCGCCCACGGGCCGGCCTCGACCACCCGTTCCTGCGCCTGGCCCGGCGCGCCTTGGATGGCGTGAAAGCTGAGCGCCGAGCGGAACGCGAACAGGTCACGGTTGTCGATCGAGAAGCGCACCAGATGCGCGTGGTCGTCGCCCCGCGTCAGGGAGATGACGGTGTTGGTGGTGCCGAAGTCGACGCCAATGGTCGGCGCGCCAAAAACCGGCGGGGAAGAGGCGGCCGTCATGAGATGGCTCGATGATCTGTCGGGCGGGAGGGGCGTGCGTCGTAACGTCTCCCTGAAGAACGTCAAGCGACATGACCAGTTTAAGCCGTCATTTACGGTCGGCGCCGGAATCCTTCCGCGCAATGAGCCGAGTTGGACGCGATTCGTCTGACACCGGTTCCCTTGCGCTCGAGTAGTGGCGTGTTGAGGACTTGGGGAAACGCAGTGAAGCTCGACGATCTGAAGATTTCTTCGAAGGTTCTGCTGCCCGCCGTCGTCCTGGCCGTCGCCACGGTGGCCTGCGCGGGCCTTGGCGTCTGGCAACAGAAACGCGCCGACGCCGCGACCGAGCAGCTGGTGGCCCACCGATCGCCCGCCGAGGTTCAATCCGCCCGCTTCCTGCGCCGCATCAGCATGATGGGCTACGCCGCCCACCGCACCGTGACCTATGACGGCGCCTCGGAGCAGGCCGCCGCCGCGTCCAAGGAACTCGACAAGGTCTATGGCGAGGGCAAGCAAAGCCTCGACAAGATCGCCGCCGCCGACCCGGCCACCGCCGATTACACCGCCCAGATGAAGGGCAAGCTGGACTCGGCCTATGCCGAGGCGCGTTCGGCCGCCGATCTGGCTCTAAGCAACGACGACGCCGGCGCCATGGTCGTGCTGGCTCGCGTCGATCCGGCCATCGACGGCATGGCCAAACAGGGCAAGGCCTGGGGCGACGGCTACAACAAGCAGACGGCGGCCATGGTCGCCAGCGCCAGCAAGTCGGCTGCGTCCGGCTCGTGGCTGACCCTGCTGTTCGGGCTGGGCGCGGCCGCCTGCGGCATGGGCTTCGCGCTCTATATCGGCTCGTACAAGATCTCGCGCCCGGTGCGCGCCCTCTCCAGGAGCATGACCAGCCTGGTCGACGGCCAGCTGGATGTCGAGGTGGTCGGCGCGGCCCGCAAGGACGAGGTCGGGCTGATGGCCCGCGCCGTCCAGGTGTTCAAGGACAACGCCGTGGCCCTGCGCGCCTCCGAGGCCGAGCAGGCGCGCGTCAGCGCCGCCAGCGACAGCGAACGCGCCCGCAACGAGGCCGTCTCGTCGGCCGCCGCCCGCGATCAGGCCTTCGTCATGGAGCGCCTGGCTGACGCCCTGTCGCGGCTGTCGAACGGCGATCTGACCGTCAGGATCAGCGACACCTTCCCCAAGGGCTATGAGGCCATCCGCGACGACTTCAACGGCGCCATCGCCCAATTGGATGAGGCCATGAGCGGCATCGTGGGCGTGGTCGGGACCGTAGGCTCCAGCGCCGACGAGATCGCCGCCGCCGCCGACAACACCGCCCGCCGCAGCGAGCAGCAGGCCGCCAGCCTGGAAGAAACCGCCGCGGCCCTCGACGAGATCACCGCCACCGTCCGCCGCGCCTCGCAGGGCGCCGGCGAGGCCAGCCGCGTCGTCACCTCCACCCGCGCGGACGCCGAGCGTTCCGGCCAGGTGGTGCGCGGCGCCGTCGCGGCCATGAACGGCATCGAGAAATCCTCGGCCCAGATCGGCAATATCGTCGGCGTGATCGACGAGATCGCCTTCCAGACCAACTTGTTGGCCCTGAACGCCGGCGTCGAGGCCGCCCGCGCGGGCGATAGCGGCCGCGGCTTCGCGGTCGTCGCCCAGGAAGTGCGGGCCCTGGCCCAGCGCTCGGCCGACGCGGCCAAGGAGATCAAGAGCCTGATCCACGCCTCCACCGCCCAGGTCGACGAAGGCGTGCGCCTGGTCGGCCAGACCGGCGAGGCCCTGGACGGCATCGTGCTGAAGGTCGGCGAGATCGACGCCCTGGTGTCGGAGCTGGCGGCCTCGGCCAAGGAGCAGGCCACGGGCCTCAACGAGGTCAACGCCGCCGTCAACCAGATGGACCAGGGCGTGCAGCAGAACGCCGCCATGGTCGAGCAGGCCACGGCCGTCAGCCACGCCCTGAAGAACGACATCGGCGGCCTGGTCCGCATGATCGGCCGCTTCGAGGTCAGCCAGAAGGCGGCTCCTCAGCGCCAGCAGGTCGCCTCGCGGCCGGGCTATCGGCGCGCGGGCTGATTGACTTGCCGCCTCGCCTCCGGTCGAAGGGACCGAGGTTGAGGTAGGTGGTCTTGGAAACTTTCGATGTCCTGGTGATCGGCGCGGGCGCGGCCGGCATGATGTGCGCCATCGAGGCCGGCAAGCGCGGCCGCTCGGTCTTGATCATCGACCACGCCAAGGCGCCGGGCGAGAAGATCCGCATCAGCGGCGGCGGCCGCTGCAACTTCACCAACACCGGCGCGACGATCCATAATTTCCTGTCGGCGAACCCGAAGTTCGCCCTGTCGGCCCTGCGCCGCTACCGGCCTCGGGACTTCATCGCCTTGGTTGAGCGGTACGGCATCGCCTACCATGAAAAAACCCTGGGCCAGCTGTTCTGCGACGGCTCGGCCAAGCAGATCATCGACATGCTGCTGACCGAGATGAAGGCCGCCCGCGCGGTCCTGCGTCTCGAGACGAGCTTCCAGGACGTGACCAAGACCGAGTCCGGCTTCGAGGTGACGCTGTCGTCCGGCAAGGTCGCCTGCGCCTCGCTGGTGGTGGCCTGCGGCGGCAAGTCGATCCCGAAGATGGGCGCGACGGGGCTGGGCTACGAGATCGCCAAGGAGTTCGGGATCGGTCTTGTCGAGACCCGGCCGGCGCTCGTGCCCCTGACCTTCGAGGCCGGCATGCTGGCGCGGCTGACGCCGCTGTCGGGCGTGGCGCTGGACGCCGTGGTCGTCCACGGCAAGACCAAGTTCCGCGAAGGGATGCTGTTCACCCACCGGGGCCTGTCGGGGCCCTCGATCCTGCAGATCTCGTCCTACTGGCGCGAAGGCGACGAGATCCGGGTCGACATGGCCCCCGGCGTCGACGCCCTGGCGGCGCTGAAGGCGGCCCGCACGGCCTCGCCGCGCCAGGCGGTCGCGACCGTGCTTTCGACCCTGCTGCCCAAGCGCGTGGCCCAGCTGATCGCCGACGACGAAGAGGGGGCGAAAGGCAATATCGCCGACTGTTCGGACAAGGTGCTGGGCCGGCTGGCGGCGGCGGTCAACGCCTGGACCTTCAAGCCGGTGGGCTCGGAAGGCTATCGCACGGCGGAAGTGACGCTGGGCGGCGTCGATACGGATGAGCTCGACTCGCGCACCCTGGAGACCAAGTCCGTGCCAGGGCTCTATTTCATCGGCGAGGTCGTCGACGTCACCGGCTGGCTGGGCGGCTATAACTTCCAGTGGGCCTGGGCGTCGGGCTGGAGCGCGGGCCAGGCGGTCTAGGTTTACTTGCCCCCTCCGGGCCTTCGGCCCTCCTCCCCCAGAGGGGGAAGAAGGACGCGCACCTTCCGCCCCCTCCCGGGGGCGGACGACCGCGAAGCGGTCAGGTGGGGGCAAGTGATCGCCTAGCTACTTCTTCTTGAACGGCTTGCCGGCCGGCTTGGCGTCAAAGCTCTTGGCTTTGAAGGGCTTGGGGCCCTTGAACGGCTTGGCCGCGCCGCCGTCGTCGCGCTTGCCCGCATAGGGCTTCGAGTAAGGCTTCGGGCCTGCGGCGTTGTCGCTGAAAGCCTTCTTGAAGGGCTTCTTCGGACCGTCGCCGTCGGTGCGCGGGGCGCGCGGCTTGAACTCACGCGGAGCCTCGGCGCCGGCTTCCGCGCGCGGCTTGTAGGCGCGCTTGGGGCTGTCGGAATCCTGCGGCGAGTACGGACGCGGGGCCTCGTCAYGCGGGGCGCGCGGCTTGAAGTCACGCGGCGCGGCGTTGTCGCGCGGCTTGAACTCGCGGGGCTTGTAGTCGCCCTTGGGCTCTTCGCCACGGCCATACGGTTTGGCGTTGCTGACGCCGTCGTCGCCATAGCTGGACGGGCGCGGCGTGTGATCGCGCGAGCCCGGAGCGTTGGCGCGCGGGCCGCGCGGCGCTTCATCACGCGGCGGCCGCGGCTTGAACTCGCGCGGCGCATCATTATCGCGCGGCGGACGCGGCGCATATTCGCGGCGCGGACCCGCCTCGCGCGCGGCCGGAGCCGCCGTCGGCGTGATCGTGACGTCCTCGCGCACCGTCTGCTGGACCGCCGCGCCGAACTTCACGGCCGCCTCGGCCGAGATTTCGAACTTGGTGTCGTAGTCGAAGATCCGGATCGACCCGATGTCCTTCTTGGTGACGTGGCCCAGGCGGCAGATCAGCGGGATCAGCCACTTGGGGTCGGCGTTGTTGCGGCGGCCGGTATTGAGGCGGAACCACTCCGAGCCATCCATGCTGACGCGCTCGGGGCGGTCACCGAAATCGCGCTCGCCGCCGAACTCGCGGGGCTCGCGGGGTTCACGCGAGCGCGGGCCGGGATCGGCGCCGTGGCGCGGGTCGTCATAGATCTCTTCCGGGGCCGGCAGCTTGGCGCGGCGGGTGCGGATCAGGGCGGCGGCAATTTCCAGCGGCGTGCGCTTGGCCAACATCGCCTCGGCCAGGGCGGTGTCTTCTTCGAGCGCGGGCTCGTTGAAGATCGGATCGTCCAGCAGCCGCTCGGTGTCCTTGAGTCGGATTTCGTCGGCGGTCGGGGCGCCGCCCCACTGGCCTTCGACACCGGCGGCCATCAGCAGCTGCTCGGCCTTGCGGCGACGGGTGTAGGGGACGACCAGGGCCGAGACACCCTTCTTGCCGGCCCGGCCGGTGCGGCCCGAACGGTGCAGCAGGGTCGCCTTGTTGACCGGCAGTTCAGCGTGGATGACCAGGCCCAGGTCGGGCAGGTCGAGGCCGCGCGCGGCGACGTCGGTGGCGACGCAGACGCGGGCGTGGCCGTCGCGCAGCGCCTGCAGGGCGTCGGCGCGTTCGCGTTGCGAGAGCTCGCCCGACAGGCCGACGACGTCGAAGCCGCGCTCGCGCAGCTTGCTGTGCATGGCGCGGACGCTTTCGCGGGTGTTGCAGAACACCAGGGCGCCGGGGCTTTCGAAATAACGCAACAGGTTGACGATCGCGTGCTCGATCTCGTTCGGCGCGACGCGCACGGCGCGGTACTCGATGTCGCGGTGCGGCTCGTTGCGGCCGATCGTGTCGATGCGGATGGCGTCGTTCTGATAGCTCTTGGCCAGCTGCACGATGTCGCGCGCCAGGGTGGCCGAGAACAGCAGGGTGCGACGTTCGGCCGGGGCGGCGTCGAGAATGAACTCCAGGTCCTCGCGGAAGCCCATGTCGAGCATCTCGTCGGCCTCGTCGAGGACGGCGACCTTCAACTCGGACAGGTCCAGGTGGCCGCGCTCGATGTGGTCGCGCAGGCGGCCCGGGGTGCCGACGACGATGTGGGCGCCGTAGTTCAGAGCGCGCTGCTCACGACGAGCATCCATGCCGCCGACGCAGTTGACGACCACGGCCATGGCCTGGGCGTACAGCCAGGTCAGCTCGCGATTGACCTGGATGGCCAGTTCGCGGGTCGGGGCGATAACCAGGCACAGCGGCGCGGCGGCGCGGCCGAAGATCTCTTCGTCACCCAGCAGGGTGGTGGCGGCGGCCAGGCCGAAAGCCACGGTCTTGCCCGAGCCGGTCTGGGCGCTGACCAGCAGGTCGCGGCCTTCGGCGTCGGCTTCCAGCACGGCGGCCTGGACGGGGGTGGGCTCGAGGTAGCCTTGAGCGGCGAGAGCCCGCTCGAGAGCGGGGTGGGAGGCGGGGAAGGGCATCTGGGTCCAGTTCATTTGCGGCCGCACACACAAACGCGCGGCTCGCGCCAATGACCAAATCGGGCCCCCAGAGCCTGTGATGCTCTCTTCGGACCGCTTCTTGGTCTAATCCAACGAAAATAGCCCCCTTTCGCGGCCGGGACGATGCGCCGACGACGAAAAGGGGGCTTGATGAGCGGCCTTATGAGGCCATTCGACGGCGAAAGGCAAGCTTCGCCGAAGGATATGTCGCGGATTAGACAAGGCCCGTGTCTTCTCGGCGACGCTGGCTCAGCTCACCCGCCAGGCGCGCGACGCCGGCCGTCAGCAGGCCCAGCATGGCCATCATCAAGGCCTCGGCCAGGCCCGGCGCCAGGATCGGCAGGCTGGGCGTGGCGCCGAGATTGGCGATGCCGACGGCGCCGGCCAGCAAGGTGTAGGCCGCCGCCGCGAAGCCCAGGGGCAGGGCGCTCTTGGCGATGGCGGCGATCCATTTGGTGTTCAGGCGGGCGACGGCGATCACCGGCCCGGCGACCAGGCCGGCCAACAGCACAAGCGCGATCAGCTTCACCGGGATGGCGGCGTTGGCGAAGACCGAGATGAAGGTCAGCGGCTGCTTGCCGGTCGAGGCCAGGGCCGGGGTGGCTAGCAGTATGCCGGCGGCGACGATGAGGGTGAGGTGGCGTAGGCGCATGGGGCGGGCTCCGCGTGTGATTACGTGTGTAAAATCATTCCAGAGAGTTACGCGTGTAATTTTCGGAGTCAATCCCCGTCGGGATGCGGGTGTTGAACCCCTCTCTCATAGAGAGAGGGAGGGGCCCTCGCCGCAGGCGTGGGAGGGTGAGAGGTTAGGCGAAGCCGGTTGGGGATTTCGCGTATCTCGCTGAGTTTTCAGGATTTATCGGTGAACGGTGTAACCACTCACCCTCCCATGCTGCGCATGGGCCCCTCCCTCTCTCAAAGAGAGAGGGATGAGGTGAAGCACGAGCGTTCGGGCCTTTTCGTCCTCCCCTCCAAAACCTCGCTTATTCTCTCTTCACCTCGTCGCGAGGAAAGGGCGCATGGCCAGCGACCGATTGCGGCGGCGGGGGGCGATCGAGCGGTGAAGGTCCGAGGGGGATACTCGGACGGTCCGGGGACCTGGTTTCGCTGCCAGGCCCGCCCGCCGCTGGCGTGGTCGAGGATCAAGGGGCGCGTCTGGCCTTTCGGCCCGTCTCCCTCGATCTCTGGGATCTTCCGGAAACGGAGGAACCCGGGTCCCGGTAAGGCCTGAACAGGGCCACCCGGCGGGACGCTGGCGAATAACGGTCGCGCGGAGCGTCTGGCTTCGTCGAAACGGTATCAAACTACACACACTCCGGACGGCGTCCGGCGCTCCGCGTCCCTTTCCACCAACTCGCAGCTTGGGGCGCGAGGGCGATGAAGCGCGTCTTTTCAGTTCACCGTCGCCAGAGCCTGGTCAATCGCCGCGACGATGCGTTCCGGAGTCTCGGCCCCGACCACGGCCACCTTGCCGGCGAAGATGACGAACGGCACGCCGGTCACCCCGCCCTGGACGGCCATGGCGTGCTCGCGGGCCACGGCCTCCTTGTCGGCCCCTTCCGACAGCAGTTGCAGCACCACCAGGCGCTCCATGCCGGCTGCTTCGGCGACGTCGGCCAGCACCATCGGGTCGCCGATGTCGAGGCCTTGAGTGAAATAGGCCCTGAACAGCGCCTCGACGACCTGGTCCTGGACCCCAGCCGTCAGGGCCCATCGGATCAGCCGGTGGGCGGCGTTGGTGTTGGGCGAGATCTCGATGGCTTCGAAGTCAAAGGCGATGCCTTCCTCTGCGCCACCCTCGACCAGGGCGGCATGAACCGCCGTGAGCTTGGCCGGATCCTTGAACTTCTGGGCCATGTAGGCCTTGCGGTCGACGCCCTTCTCGGGAAGCGTCGGATCCAGCTGATAGGGCCGCCAGACCAGCTGCGTCTCGAGATCCGGGCGCAACGCCAGGGCCGACTTCAGCCGTCTCCAGCCGAGATAGCACCAGGGGCAGACCACGTCGGCCACCACGTCGATGACCATCGGGGCGGTTTGGGGCTGGCTCACGACGCGCACCTTTCGAAACACAGTCCGCTACAGGACGTGTTCCATATAGGGCGCGAAACCTGGACGCCCAAGCGTCCAGGCCTTCAATGTCGAGCTTCAGCTGGCGTCGCGCTTGAGGGCGTTGGCGGCGGCGCGTTCCAACGTCTTGACCGCCCCTTCGCCGGGCTGGACCTCGGCGACGCCGATGTCGAACTCGCAGACGAACGGCGCGCGGTCATCGCCGGCGTCGAAGGCGGTGCAGCCGATCACGGCGGCGATCCGCTCGGCCGCGGCCTGAGCGGCGTTGAGGCCGGTGGCCGGCAGAGCCAGGGCGAAGACCTCGGTGGCCAGGCGGGCCGGGGTGTCCTCGACGCGGACCAGGCGGCCGACCATCGAGCCGATCTGCGGGATGGCGCGGTCCAGCCAGCCGTTCTTGCGCGCCCAGACGGTCTCGGGCTTGTCGGCGACGCGCAGCACGCAGATCGACAGCGGCCGAGCCCGTTCGCGGGCGGCGGCGGCCAGGCGGGCCAGGTGGGCGGCGAACAGGTCGCGGGTGAAGAGGCCGGTCGCTGCGTCCATCAGGCCCGAGCTGCGGGCCTTTTCCAAGGCGCCGCGGATCGACTCGCCCCGGCGGAAGCTGCGGGCCAGCTCCATGACCCGCATCGCGGTCTCGATCTCGGGCGTCTCGGGCGAGGCCACGTCGGAGACGCCGCGATGGAACGCCTCGGACATCGTCACATAGCTTTCGGCCTTCAGATAGAGCAGGGCCGGGATGTGAAAGAGGCGGGTGTTGCGGCGCATGCCGGCCGCGATCGACAGGGCTTCCTGCTGGCTGTCGCCGGCCCACAGGACCACGGAGTCGAAGGCCCGCTCGTGCAGATAGTCGAAGGCCGTATAGGCGGTGAAGGCGCCGACCACCTCGGCCCCGCT
The DNA here is from genome assembly GCF_056401555.1 of Caulobacter sp. P4_E5. Taxonomy (NCBI): domain Bacteria; kingdom Pseudomonadati; phylum Pseudomonadota; class Alphaproteobacteria; order Caulobacterales; family Caulobacteraceae; genus Caulobacter; species Caulobacter sp. P4_E5. The sequence continues at coordinate 21,666 of NZ_JBFUJD010000005.1, read as the reverse complement.
GGCCTGCAGGGCGTTGGCCAGGGCCAGGAACTGCGGCGCCGGTTCGCCGACGGCCAGAATGCGATAGGGGGCCTCGGCCGCCTCCGGCAGGTCCAGGCGCCGGCCGCGTTCGCCGAAGGTGTCGAGGCGCAGCTCGAACTCTTCCTCGGCGATGGCGGTGCGGACCAGGGTCTCCAGGCGCAGGGCGGCCTGGGACGGGTGCAGGGGCGGCGACAGGGTCAGGTCGAAGGCCTGGTTGCGATAGTCGCCGTCCGGCTCGCCGATAGCGATGACCGGCAGGCGGCGCGGGGCGACCGCGGCCTTCAGGCGGCGCGCCAGGGTCTGGGTCTCGGGACCGGCGCTGGCCAGGTCGACGATCACCGCCTCGATCGGCAGGTCGCCCAGGGCGGCGAGGGCGGCATAGGGGCCGCGCGCGGTGATCGTGCGCCAGCCCAACCGGTCCAGCCCTTCGGCCAGCGGTCCGGCGCGAACATCGTCGCGCGCCACGATCAGGATCCGGGCGTCAACCGCCAAACCAACCTCCGCCCGAACGCTCGTCCTTGCGGCCCAACCGGAGCCGCCGAGATTCGACGCCGCAACATAGCAGAGGCTTTGCGTGGTCAAAGGTACGGAACGCCGCAGGGCGGCAGTGAATCAAAGAACGCTTCGATACGCTCCGCTAAGGCTTGCATGACCGAACGTCAGGGCCGCTCTAGTGATCGCCGTCGGCCGCCGGGAAAGAGCCGCCACGCCACGCGTTTGGGAGACTACGCCATGGGCCAGGGACCGCTTTCGGGGCTGAGGATCGTCGAGTTCGCCGGCATCGGCCCGGGACCGTTCTGCGGCATGCTGCTGTCGGACCTCGGGGCCGACGTGGTGCGGATCGATCGCAAGGGCCCAGGACAGCAAGGGGGCGGACGCGGCTCGCCGGCCGACGTTACGGCGCGCGGGCGGCGCTCGGTGGCGCTGGACTTGAAGAACCCGGAGGCGATCGAGACCTGCCTGAAGCTGCTGGAACAGGCCGACGGCCTGATCGAGGGATTCCGGCCCGGGGTGATGGAGCGGCTGGGCCTGGGGCCCGACGTCGCCCTGGCCCGCAATCCCAAGCTGGTCTACGGCCGCATGACCGGTTGGGGGCAGACGGGCCCCTACGCCAAGGCCGCCGGCCACGACATGAACTACATCGCCATCACCGGCGCGCTGGCCGCGATCGGCACGACCGACAAGCCCGTGCCGCCGCTGAACCTGGTCGGCGACTTCGGGGGCGGGGCGCTCTATCTGGCGTTTGGCCTGCTGGCCGGGGTGATCCATGCCCGGGCGACCGGCCAGGGCCAGGTGATCGACTGCGCGATGAGCGACGGCGCGGCCTCGCTGATGGCGATGTTCTACGGCTTCAAGGCCGGCGGGATGTGGACGGAGGGACGGCGAAGCAACCTGCTCGACGGCGGGGCGCACTTCTACGACACTTATGAATGCGCCGATGGCAAGTGGATCTCGATCGGCTCGATCGAGCCGCAGTTCTACCTGTTACTCTTGGAAAAGACTGGAATTTCTGACCCGCAGTTCCAGCACCAGATGAGCCGCGAGGAATGGCCGGAATTGCGCGAGAAGTTGGCCGTGGTGATCAGGACCAAGAGCCGCGACGACTGGTGCGCGATCATGGACGCCACCGACGTCTGCTTCGCCCCGGTCCTGACCATGGACGAGGCGCCCAGCCACGCCCACAACGCCGCCCGCGAGACCTTCGTCGAGGTGGCCGGCGTCATCCAGCCGGCGCCCGCGCCGCGCTTCTCGGCCACGCCGGGCGCGATCCAGGGACCGCCGCCGAGGATCGGCGCCGACAACGATCAGGCCCTGGCCGACTGGGGTTTCCCCGCCGAATCTATTGCCGCGCTGAAGGCTTCCGGAGCCCTCTGAAACATGATGGACGCGTTCAGGTCCGGTTCAGGCGGCGGATCCTAACTTGCGATGGTCGATCGGTCGTCGCGCCATCCGTCCCTCGAAGCGGCGATCGGTTCACAGGCAAGTCCTGCGGAGACGCGTCATCTTCCCCAAGGTGGCGCGTCTTTGACTCTGGCCCTTCTTTGACTCCGGCCCGTCTTTGACTCCGGCCCTTCTTTGACTCTGGGCGCCCACATCGCCATGGTCCGCCGGATGCAAGATCCGCTGCACCGCATCCGCTGGCGCGACCTCGACCTTGATCCGATCCACTGGGTTCGCGAAATCCTTCGCGTGCTAGGCTTGGCCCTGTCGCGGCTGTGGGGCCGCGACGTCATGCTTTATGTCGGCGGCGTCTCGTTTTTCGCTCTGTTGGCCGTGTTTCCGGGMCTGGCGATTCTGATCGGCCTCTACAGCTTTTTCCTGACGCCCGAGAGCRCCGCACATCAAGCGACCAAGCTGGCCGAGCTGATTCCCTCGGCCGCTCGCTCGATGTTTCAGGACGAGTTCGGCCATCTGGCCCATGCGCCGGGTCAGACCGTGTCGCTGCAGAGCGCCATCGTGCTGATCGTCGGCGCCTATGCCGCCCATCGCGGCTTCAAGGCGCTTTTGGCCGGGCTCTCATTCATCCATGACGAGGAGAATCAGCGAGGGTTCTTCGGCTTCAACCTGATGGCTCTGCTGGTGCTGATCGCCGCGTTCGGCCTGCTCTTCGTGATGTCGGGCGTCTTCCTGGTGCTGCGCCTGCTGGGCGCGGCTCTGAACCTGCGGCCGCTGGCCGGCGTCTCCTGGATCCAGAGCGAGTGGACCTGGGCCAGCCTCGGCATCGTCTTCGGGATGACCCTGGTCTATCGCTACGCCATGTCCCGCGAGCCCGTCGGCTGGCGCGCCTCGATCGCCGGCGGCGCGGCCGCGGCGGCGCTGTGCGTCTTCATGTCCTCGGCCAGCGCCTTCTACGTCGAGAAGGTCGTCCACCTGGGGGCGACCTACGGCTCGATCTCGGCCGTGATCGTCTTTCTGATTTGGCTGTCCTGGAGCGTCAACGCGATCTTCTTCGGCGGCGCCTTGGCGACCGAGGTCGAGATCGCGCTGGACGAACGGCCCCGGGCCCTGCTGGAAGGCCCCAAAGCGATCCCGCTCAAGGCGCCTTCAGAATACGAAAACGGATAACGCCGCCGTCTTGGTCGGCGATCTCCAGCACCGTGGCGCCGATCTGGCCCGCGAAGTGGGGCACGTCGATCCGGGCCATTGGATCGGTAGCCAGCAAAACGAGCTCGGCCCCCGGCGCCGCAGCCTCGTGGGCCTTGCGCAAGCGCAGAGTCGGGACAGGACAATGATGCCCACGGGCGTCGATGACGACAGGCTCAGTCATCGGCGAACACCCCTTCGGCCTCATCAGCCGGCAGGATCCGATACTGGCCCGGCTCGAGGTCGCCGGGCAGGGTGAGGCCGCCGATCCGTTCGCGGTGCAGCTCGGCCACGTGGTTGCCGACGGCGGCAAACATGCGCCGCACCTGGTGATAGCGACCCTCGGTGATCGTCAGCCGCGCCGTCTTTTCGTCCACGACGTCCAGCCTCGCCGGCAGCAGCGGCTTTTCCTCACCGTCCAACATCAACGTTCCGGCGGCGAAGACCTCGCCCTCGGAGCCGCTCAGCGGACGGTCCAGCCGGGCCAGATAGGTCTTGGGCACGTGGCGCTTGGGCGAGATCACCCGGTGCAGGAAGTCGCCGTCGTCGGTGATCAGGATCAGGCCGCTCGTATCCTTGTCGAGCCGTCCGACGGTCGACAGCGCCGGGTCACGCAGACGCCAGCGGCGCGGCAACAGATCGTAGATCTTCTCGCCGTCCTCCTTATGCGAACAGGTCACGCCCAGCGGCTTGTGCATGACCAGCACCAGCGGGGCGGGCGGATCGATCGGCAGGCCGCGAATGGTCATGCGAGCGGGCAGGGTGGCGTCGACGGCGATGCGGGCGCCGGAGTCCTTCACCGTCTGGCCGTCCAGCGAGACCTTGCCGCCGACGACCAGGGCCTGGACCTCTTTCCGGCTGCCGTAGCCCAGATTGGCCAACAGCCGGTCCAAGCGGGCCATCAGCGCCTTGCTCATCTCGCCGCGCTCACTTCTTGGCCTCGAAGACCTTGTACCCGCCGTTCTCCTCGACCAGCCGGACCTTGGCGAAGCTCTCGGCCAGGATCGCCTCGTAGGGCAGGTGGCGGTTGGCCACGATCCACAGCGCTCCGCCCTTGCGCAGCGCCGTGGCGGCCGAGGCGATGAAGGCCTGGCCCAGCGTCTTGTCCTCGCCGCCGCCGTCGTGGAAGGGCGGATTGCTGACGATGAAATCGAGGTCCTTGAGGCCCGCCTGCCGGACATCGCCCCAGACGAACTCGGCGCGCGGGTCGGCGACATTGCGCTTGGCGGCGTCGAAGGCGCGGCGGTCCAGCTCGACCAGGGTCAGCTTGGTGACCTTGGGCGAGGCCAGGACGTTCAGCGCCAGCAGGCCGATACCGCCGCCGAAGTCGGCCCCGGCCCCGGAGAATTCCGGTAGGACCTGGAGAAGCGCATTGGTGCCGGCGTCCAGGCGGTCCCAGCTGAACACGCCCGGCTGAGTCCAAAGACCGTTTTCCGCGACCTGCCGTGGCGCGCCGGCCGCGATGGCTTCATCGAGGCCGGTGATCGCCGCCGGTCGGACGACCAGGCAGATGCGATTGTGCCGTCGAGCGCTCTCGCCGACCTCGCAGCCCAAGGCCTGGAATTCCTTCTTCAACCGCAAGCCGCCACGGTCCTTCGGCGCGAAGGCGGTCAGGCGGCCGTCCGGCGCCAGAATGCGCAACGCATGGGCGAGGACAAATCGTCGCTCCACCGCGCCGGCGGGGGCGCGAACGGTCACAGCGATAAAGGATTCGTCCGGAATCGAGGCGATATCGGTCGAGCCTGGAACCGATGGCGACAGCTGAACGGCGTCCGGCGCGGCCGGCGCCAGGTCGTGATCGGCCTGGCCATAGATCGCGGTGCGGAGAGCCGACATGCTTGTCCTGAAAGGGTATTTTTGGAGCGCCGAGACTGTGGCGGACAGGGTGGGATTCGAACCCACGGTAGGCTTTCACCTACGGCGGTTTTCAAGACCGCTGCCTTAAACCACTCGGCCACCTGTCCGGAGCAGGCGGCTATATCAGCGCGTCCGCGCCTTAACCAGACTTCAAAACAAACAGGCGACGATGTCCGCTCGGAAAGGGGTGCGCCCCTCTGGACGACGAGCGGATGAACCAGCGTATCGATCAGGTTTGGCGAACCTTGCGCGGCTTCGGTCTCATGGCCTTAGCGGCCGTGAGCCTCACCGCCTGCGCCACGCCCAAGTACGACACGGGACGCCCGGTAGCCATGACCGGCGGTTCGGCGCCACGCTCGGGTTCGACGGTCGGCCGCGACGGCAAACCGCTGCGCGGCACCGAGAAGCCCTACCAGATCAAAGGGATCTGGTACTATCCGCACGAGGACAAGAACTACAACGTCACCGGGACGGGCTCCTGGTACGGCGAACAGTTCCACAATCGGCGCACGGCCAATGGCGAAGTGTTCGACATGGACATCCCGTCAGCCGCGCATAAGACCCTGCCGCTGCCCAGCCTGGTCGAGGTGACCAACCTCGACAACGGCAGGAAGATGATCGTCCGGGTCAATGATCGAGGGCCCTTCATCGGCGATCGGATCATCGATCTGTCGAAGGCCGCCGCCGACCAACTGGGTTATCGCCGTCAGGGCGTGGCTCGCGTTCGGGTCAAGTATGTCGGGCCCGCCTCCAAGACCGCGTTCGATGCGCCGCGGCAGTACGCTCGCGCCGAGACCGCCCCGCGCAGCTTCGACGACATCAAGGAACCACCGCAGCGCGTTCAGGTCCTGCCCCAGCGCCGCGAGCCGGAATGGACGCCGCCGGCCGCGCCGATCCAATCCCCCATCCCGGACGAGATGTCCGCCCCGCCGATCAACCCGCCGGACCCGGTCTTCGCCGCCGCCAAACCGGCCTATAGAATCCAGGCCGGCTCGTTCTCCAGCCGCGAGAATGCCGAGAAGGCCGTGCGTCAGTTGGCCAGCGCCGGCCGCGCCCAGATCGAGTCGTTCGAGCGCGCCAGCGGCACGCTCTACCGCGTCACGGTCGCGGCGGGGCCGGACGAGGGCGAGGCTTGGAGCCTGCGCGAACGGGTCGAGTCGCTGGGCTATTCCGGCGCCACGGTGCTTCGGCCCTAGACCCTCTGGACAAGGCTCGCGATCCGGTCGAATGGAGGCCGGTGAGCCAGGGTTCTTTCATCAGTTTCGAAGGCGGGGAAGGGGCTGGAAAGTCCACCCAGATCCGCCGCCTGGCCGAGCGGCTGCAAGCCGCCGGCTACGACGTCGTCGTCACCCGCGAACCGGGCGGCAGCCCGGGCGCCGAGGCCATCCGCGAGCTGCTGGTCAACGGCGAGGCTGACCGCTGGTCGCCGGTCACCGAGACCTTGCTGATGTACGCCGCCCGCCGCGACCACGTGGAGCGGGTGATCCGGCCGGGCCTGGCCGACGGCAAGATCGTGCTGTGCGACCGCTTCGCCGATTCCACCCGGGCCTATCAGGGCGCGGGCGGCGACGCGCCGGCCACCCTGATCGCCTCGCTGGAGGACCACGTGCTGGGCGGCACGGTCCCGAGCCTGACCCTGATCCTGGACCTGCCGGCCGAAATCGGCCTGAGCCGGGCCGAGGCGCGCGGCGGCGCGGCGCGCTTCGAATCCAAGGGCCTGGAGTTCCATAAGCGGCTACGCGCCGGCTATCTGGAGATCGCCCGCCGCGAGCCCGAGCGCTGCGTCGTCATCGGGGCCGACGCCGAACTGGACGCGGTGACCGCCGCAATCTGGGACGCCGTCGCCCAGCGACTGGACCTCTGATGCACGCCCCGGCCCATCCTCGCGACGTCTATCGGCTGGACGGCCAGTCCGCCGCCGAGGCCGCGTTCATCGACGCCTTCGAGCGTGGCCGGCTGCACCATGCCTGGCTACTGACGGGGCCTGAAGGCGTCGGCAAGGCCACCCTGGCCTACCGAATGGCCCGCCGTCTGCTGGGCGCCCGACCCGATCCGTCGCAAGGCCTGCTGGGCGCCGCGCCGTCGGACGTGGTCAGCCGACAGGTCGCCGCCCGCTCGCACCCCGACCTGATGGTGCTGGAGCGCCTGACCGATGATGGCAAGGCCCGCAAGTCGATCCCGGTCGACGAGGCGCGCCGCCTGCCGGAGTTCTTCGCCAACTCACCAGCCGTTTCGCCGTATCGGGTGGCGATTATCGACGCCGCCGACGACCTCAACGTCAACGCCGCCAACGCCGTTCTCAAAACCCTGGAGGAGCCGCCGGCGCGCGGCGTGATCCTGCTGATCAGCCACGCGCCGGGCAAACTGCTGCCGACCATCCGCTCGCGCTGCCGGCGGCTGGCCGTGCCGGCGCCGGGCGTCGCGGCGGCGGCCGAGATGGTCGAACGGATGGCGGACCTCCAGCCGCGCGACGCCGAGCGCCTGGCCCGCATGGCGCACGGCGCGCCGGGACGCGCCCTGCAACTGGCCGCCGCCGGGGCGATCGCCATGGATGACGCGGCCAACGAGATCCTCCGGGGCCTGCCCAAGTTGGACGAGGGCGCATTGCTGGCCATGGCCGACACCTTTCGGGGCGCGGACGGCGCGGCGCGGTTCGAGCTGCTGATGGACCGCCTAGCCGACCAGGTGCGGATCTTCGTCACCCAGGTGGCCGCCGACGGCAAGAACTCGCCGGGCCTGGATCGCTGGGCGGTCGCCTGGGAGCGGCTCTCCAACTGGCCGGGTGAAGCCGAGGCGGTGAACCTGGACCGGGCCGACGTGTTCTGGAGCGTCATCTCGGACTTGCGCGCGGCGGCCAAGGCGGCGATGTGAGCCGCATGCTCATCGACAGCCACGTGAATCTCCACGCACCCCAGTTCGCCGACGACAAGGACGCCGTCATCGCCCGGGCTCGCGAGGCCGGGATCGGCCTGATGGTCACCATCTGCGACAAGGTTTCGTCGTTCGAGGCGGTGCACGCGATCGCCATGGCTGAGCCCGACATCTGGTGCACGGTCGGGACGCACCCGCACGAAGCCAAGGAAGATCCGGGCCTGACCGCCGGACGTCTGGTCGAGCTGGCCGACCGGCCGCGCGTCATCGGCATCGGCGAGTGCGGGCTCGACTTCCACTACGACCTGTCGCCGCGCGAGGTTCAGGCCGAGGTGTTCCGCCAGCACTGCATCGCCGCGCGCGAAAGCGGTTTGCCGCTGGTCGTCCATACCCGCGAGGCCGACGAGATCATGGCGGAGGTCCTCGAAACCGAGCATGCCGCCGGCCCGTTCAAGATCCTGATGCACTGCTACACCAGCGGTCCGGAACTGGCGGCCCGGGTCGCGGCCCTGGGCGCCTGGTTCTCGGTGTCCGGCATCGCGACCTTCAAGGCGGCGGAAGAGGTGAGGGCGGTGATCCGCGACATGCCGGCCGACAAGATCATCGTCGAGACCGACTGCCCCTACCTGGCGCCCGTGCCGATGCGGGGCCGCCGCAACGAGCCGGCCTACCTGCCGCATATCTACGACAAACTGGCCGAGGTTCGCGGCTGGAGCCGGGCTGACACCGAGCAACGGACCGAGGACGCCTTCTTCGACCTGTTCGACCGGATCCCCAGGTCATGACCGGACCGCTGGAGTTCACGATCCTGGGCTCCGGTTCGTCGGGCGGCGTTCCGCGCGCGGACGGCAACTGGGGCGACTGCGATCCGGCGGAGCCCAAGAACCACCGTTCCCGCTGTTCGCTGCTGGTGCGCCGCCCTCAGCGGGAAGGGCAAGGGCAGGGCGCTTCGTTGGTCCAGACCACGGTCGTCGTCGACACCGCACCCGACTTTCGCCTGCAGGCCGTGGCGGCCGGCGTCCGGCGCGTGGACGCGGCGCTGTTCACCCACGACCACGCCGACCAGGCCCATGGCATCGACGACCTGCGGCCGTTCTTCCTGAATCAGCGGGTCCAGATCCCGGCCTATATGGACGTGCCGACCCACGAGGGCCTGCTAACCCGGTTCGACTACATCTTCCACAGCAAGGGCGGCTATCCGGCGATCTGCGCCCCGCGTCTGATCCCACCGCTGGGCGAGGACTTCGCGATCGAGGGACCGAGCGGCGCGATTCCAGTCCATACGTTCGACGTCGACCATGGCGAGATCCGCGCGGTCGGCTATCGCTTCGGCGGCGTGGCCTATACGCCCGACGTCCGCGCCATCCCGGACGGCAGCTGGGCCGATTTGGTCGATCTCGACGTGTGGATCGTCGACGCCCTGCGGTGGACGCCCCATCCGACCCACGCCCATGTCGAACTGGCGCTGGAATGGATCGCTCGGGCGAAGCCGCGCCGCGCCATCCTGACCAATCTCCATATCGATCTGGACTTTAACGCCCTGGCGGCGCGGCTGCCACCCGGCGTCGAGCCAGCCTATGACGGTCTGCGCTTCACGGTTTGAGGCTCTGTTCAGCGCGATACGCTAGATCGCAAGGTTGCCTTTGGCAGCGCTCTCGAAACAGAAATTGCGGGATCGGGTTGCGCCCGATCAGCCTAGGTTCAGGGCGCGATGGAGCCTTTGTCGCTTTCCCGGCCAATTTCGACGAAAACTTGGCCGTACGTAACAGCGTTGAAATAAGCTCGTCCAACAACACCGTCATACGGGCGCGGTAAAGTAACCTTTCCCGTGCGTCACCGACCAGACCTCCATGGCTGAAACCGTCACCGCCTCTCGAGAAGTCTTCCAGCGCCTTCGCTCGCGTTTGCCCGCGGTCACGCGCGAGCACCTTTTCGATTGCTATGCGATTAGCGAGACCACCTGGACCAAGCTGCGCGACGGTAAGCCGATAAAGCGCTCGACGCTCGATCGCGTGCTGGCCAGGTTGGAAGCCCTCGACGCTCGTGTGGCCGCTTAGCAGCACACTTCCGTGATCTGCATATTCTTCTGATAATATATCTTAGACGACAACACGTCGTTCCGCGTTTTCGCGATTTTCTGACTCCAACCCTGCGACTGGCCGACTCCAATTGCGCGACTGGCGAACGGCGTCCGAGCGACAGGCTCGAGTTCGGATTTTGGTGTCCCGAAACTCAGAAGACGCATCCACTGAACGCGCCGACCGCCGCAGCGTAAGTCCAGCGCCGCCGGAGATCTGCCGGCCAGGCTCGCGATCGCTCGCCCAGCACCAGCACCAGCACCATCGCTCTCGGCAATTCGGTCGCGACCAAAAACAAAGGATCGCGGATTGCGTGCGAAAACACACTTTGCCAGCCTTTTATCCTGCTGTGGCGGTACCAGGCCTCAGGCCAATCTGCGATTGGGAATTTCTTCTGGTCCTCGCGCGGATCGACAAGTTCAGCAAGAATGCGAAGAGCCATGCGGGTGCAGATAAGCCGCGTGTCGGCGTCGAGTTCTTCCCACAAGCAGGACGGGATGTAGCGGGCGCCTCGAAGCACCCTGCCCTTGAACCTCTCATCGAAGATCGAAATCGAAGCCTCGGTCCGCGGTAGGCGCATCCTAGTGGCTAGCGCGTCGATTAAACGGCGGAGATGGCGAGGTCGTCGCTTATTCGGACAGGCCGGTCGCGTCCAAGGCGGCCTGCAGGTGCGGCGCGAGCCATTGGGCCATTGCCGCCTGAGCGGCTTCGTCGGCCAGCAGGTCCTGGCGCACCTCCAGCTCCAGATAGTCCAGCCCGCGCGGGTCGGCATGGAGGGGAATGGTATTGTCGGTCTCGTCCATGGCGTAGGGCGCGTTGTCGCCGATAGACGCCTCGCCCAGATCGGCCCGCAATCGCGCCAGCATCGCTGAGGAGAACGCGGAATCGCGCCGATGGAGAACACCCAACCGCCAGGGCCGGTCCCTCCCCGCCATCGAGGGGGTAAAACTGTGAAGGGCCACCAGCACCGTCCGCCGCCCCGTCCGACCGTCGAGCGCCGCGGCGATGGCGTCCTGGTAGGGTTGGTAGATCTCGGCGAGGCGCGCCGCGATCGCCAGCGGCGAAAGGTCACGATTGCCGGGGATCGGCGTGCCGTCGCTCTCCTTGGGGATGGCGTCATTGGCCTCCGGGCGGCGATTGCAATCGACGACAAGGCGCGAATAAGCCTGCCGGATGAAGAGGGCGTTCAGCAGGGCCGAAAGCCGCGCTCCAAGGCCCGCAATGCCGATATCCCAAGCGATATGGCGCTCAAGGTCCGCGGCGGCGAGACCCAGGCTGTCTAGGCGCGCGGGTATCTCGCGGCCCGCGTGGTCTCCAAGAAGCAGAAGCGCCGACGGGGCGCCCGCGTTGAGCACAATGACCGGGTCCGGATCACCTGCGACAAGAAGGCGGCTCGACCCCGCGCCAGAATCCCCGCCACTTCTGGTCAATGCCTGTGCTTTCGGTCCGCCATCTGACGCGCTACCGGTATCGCAATCCCGTGGCGTTCGGCGACCATCGCATGATGCTGCGTCCGCGCGAAGGTTGCGATCAGCGCCTGCTGTCGTCCGAGCTGATCATCACACCCCACCCCGCGCAGCTGCGCTACGTGCAGGACGTGCTGGGCAACTGGGTGGGCGTGGCGAGCTTCCGGGGCCGGGCCAGCGAGCTGACCTTCGAGAGCCGCTTTACCCTCGACCACATGCCGCTGCCCGCCTTCGGAGATCAGCCCGGCCACCTCGACGTCTTCGAGCCGGGCCAGCCGTTCGCCTATCCCGCCGAGGATCTGCCGGACCTGGTCCAGTCGATCACTCCTCAGCACGACGATCCCGACGGCGCGCTCAAGCGCTGGGCGTTGCGTTTCGTCAAGCCGGCGGGCGCCACGAGCCTGCAGCATCTGCTCGCCGAGATGACGCAGGCGATCTATGCCGACTTTCGTTATGGCAAGCGTTTCGAACACGGGGTTCAGGCTCCGCTCGCCACGCTTGAAAATCGGGGCGGCACTTGCCGCGATTTCGCGGTGTTGATGATCGAAGCCGTGCGGAGCCTGGGTCTCGCGGCCCAATTCATCTCGGGCTATATCCACAGCCCCTCGCGCAAGCAGGGTCAGGCCGAGCGAACGGGCGGCGGCCACACCCACGCCTGGCTGCGGGTATATCTGCCGTCGTGCGGCTGGGTGGAGTTCGACCCGACCAACGGCATCGTCGGCAATACCGACCTGATCCGCGTGGCCGTGGTGCGCGATCCGCTCCAGGCGCCGCCGGTGCACGGGACCTGGTCCGGCTTTTCCGCCGACTATCTGGGCATGGATGTCGAGGTCGACGTCACCGATCTGGAAGGCGAGGCCTATCCGGCGGCGTCCTTCAGCGCCTTCGGCTGAAGACACCGCACCTTTCACCCGCCCCGCGCGTTCGCATCAGGCCTGCCCGCTTCAATCCCGGATTCGCCTGCTCGGCGCGCCGGCTCGTACCGTGAGACGACCATGCTTATCCGCTACGGCTACGAGATCAGCGTTTCCTGCCAGCAGCCGACCGCGATGGTGACGTTGCTGGGCCTGCGGGATGGACGCGAGCGGCAGCTGCGGATCGCGGAATCGTTCTTCACCTCGCCCCAGATCGACACCTCGACCTATCGCGACCTGTTCGACAACGTCTGCCGACGTTTCGTGGCCCCGGCCGGCGTCCTGACCTTGTGGAGCGACAGCGTCATCGAGGACAGCGGCGCGGTCGATCCGGTCGCGCCCGACGCCGCGCTGCACGAGGTGGCCGACCTGCCGGACGCTTGCCTCGTTTATCTGATGGGCAGCCGCTATTGCGAAACCGATCGCCTGAGCCAGATCGCCTGGGACCGGTTTGGCCACATCCCGCAGGGCTGGGCGCGGGTCCAGGCCGTCTGCGATTTCGTGCACCGGCACATCGCCTTCGACTACCAGACCGCCAGCTCCACCCGCACCGCCTACGAGGTCTATGAAGGTCGCGTCGGCGTGTGCCGAGACTATGCCCATCTCGCCGTCGCCCTGTGCCGCTGCCTGAACATTCCGGCCCGCTATGTGAACGGCTATCTGGGCGACATCGGCGTGCCGCGCGTCGACCCGATGGACTTCAGCGCCTGGATGGAGGTCTATCTCGGCGACAGGTGGTGGGCGTTCGACCCGCGTAACAACATCCCGCGCATCGGCCGGATCGTTATTGCGCACGGCCGTGACGCCGCCGACGTCGCCATGCTGACCTCATTCGGGCCGCACCAKCTGAATGGCTTTCGGGTCTGGGCCTATGAGACCGAGGCTGGCGGCCTACCGGGCGCGATCGTTGACACCACCGGCGCGGCCGGCCGCCAGGTTCGTGCACGCTCGCCACTTTAGGTTCGATCGACTTGACGCCGCCGGCGGCGGCTGCGCAAAAAAACTGCCCTAGGCCTAACTTCAGAAACGCGACCTTCGCTGGTGCGCGCGCCCGCTATCGCACGCTGTTGGAGCGGCAAGCAGAACTTGGCGCAATTCCGGAAGGCAGGCATTCAGGCCGTCTCCCCTTCCCTACCTTAATTTAGCGTGGCTTCAGAACCGCTTCGCTGCGCCAATCCGTCCCGACGCCGAGACCAGGGCTCCAGCCTTCTCGCCGCCAAGATCCAGGTCCAGCGCCCAACCGGAAAGGCGCGCTTGGTTAAGAGCGGGGATGGGACTCTACTATGACGGGGGCATTGGATCGTCACACCACCACTGCCTGTACCTTCGAGGGTCTATAATCCTTGACGAGCTTTGCTCTGATCACCCTGCGGCCTCGCCGACAAGAGCCGCGCGCCGTCCTTGATGGATGACCACAACGCTGACCGCTCAGTTCGGGTGTCGCGCATGACCCCTCCGGCGCCAGTTCGCGATATGCGCGCTAGGTAGGAGGAGCCCGTCGAGAACGGTCAGGGGGCGCCAGGATCGCGATCGGCGCGGCGGCGGCGATGAAGGCGACATGGACCCGCTCGGCCTGGGCCCACAGGCCCAAAACCGGCAGCAGCAGCGATAGCGCGGGCAACGCCAGACAGTGGATCAAGCACAGCGCCGACAGTCCCGCCGCGGAAACATCGAGCGGGCGTGGACGGGGCGACAGCGCGCCCGATCTGGTCGAGTTGCTCTAGCGAACGGCGCAGACTTCGCGGACGCAGCCGCGCAGCCAACGGTGCGCCGCGTCGCCATCCATCCGCGGGTGCCAGAGCAGCGACACCRTGAACTCGGGCAATGGAACCGGCAGCGGAAACCAGAACATGCCGACCCGCAGCGCACGGGTATGGCGTTCGGGGACCGTGGCGATCAGGTCGGATCCGCGTGCTAGGGCCAGCGCCGCGGCGAAGCCGCCGACCTCGGCGGCGACGTCCCTCACCACGCCGGACGCTGCCAGCCGGTCATCGATAGGCGGCTTCTCGGAGCCCTGCAGCACGACGTCGACGTGACGCCAGGCGCCAAAGCCCGCCGAACTCACCGGTCCTGGGCTCAGCGGGTGCCCGAGCCGCGCGACGCCCACATAGCGATCGTCGAACAGCCCTTGGGCTCGGACCTCCGGCCCGATCGTTTTTTCGACGACGCCGGTCTCCAGATCGACGCCGCCATCGCGCAACGGCGTGCTGTCTTTGTCGAGCTTGGCGATAAAACGGAGCCGCACGTTCGGAGCCTGTTCGGACACCCGTGACACCAGCTCGGCCCCAAAATTCTCCACGAAGCCTTCGCGCGCGCGCAGGGTGAAGGTGCGCGCCAGGCGGGTTAGGTCGAGCCGCTCCGCTGGGCGCAGCGCCGCCGCGGCCTGATCGACCAGCTGACCGACGCTCTGGCGCAGCGCCAGTGCTCGAGGCGTTGGCGCCAGGCCGCGGCCGGCCCGGACGAGCAGTTGATCGCCCGTTGTCTCGCGCAATCGGGCAAGGGTCCGGCTCATCGCCGAAGGACTGAGCTGCAGGCGCTTGGCCGCCCGCGCGACGCTGCCTTCCGCAAGCAGAACATCCAGGGCCACGAGCAAGTTGAGGTCGGGCGTGGACATGGGGCGAACCTAGCACGATCTCGAGCGAGACATGGCGGTAAACGCACGAATGAAGTGCAAATGGTGCGCGTTCCGCCCCATCCGGGGCGCGGCTATCTCTCGGATAGAGGCGAAGGAGACAGCCGTGACCAAGACCACCCTGGAAACATTCATCGACAACGTCCGGTCCGATTGGGGGCCGTTGACCAGCGAAGTCGTCGCCGCGTGCGGCCGCCATTTGGCGGCGCTGCTCCAGGCGCCGGTGACCGAAGCGTGGTTGGCGGATCTGCATGCGAAGCCGCCGCTCAGCAAGACGCTCTATCGCGACCCTGACCACGGCTTCGTGCTGCTGGCCCACGCCGAGCCAGCCGGTCTCTACCGGCCGCCCCACGACCACGGCCGCAGCTGGGTGATCTATGGCGTCCAGTGTGGTGAGAGCGAGATGGGGACGTATGGTCGCCTGGACGACGCCGACGGGACGCCGCGCCTGGTCAAGCGCAACGCCACCCTGGTCCAACCCGGGCAGGTGCAAGTCTATCTGCCAGGAGACATCCACGACACGCGCTGCACGAGCGATCCGGCCCTGCTGTTCCGTTTCACCGAGCGCGACCTAAAGATCGAGGACGCCGAGGCGCACAGGATTACGCGCTATGTGGAACGAAACGGCGCGTGGACGCTGGGCGCACCATGACCGCGCGCTCTGTCCAGGCAATCGCCGCCGTGCTGGCGGCTACGACGCTGGTGGTTCTGGATGTGGCGATCGTCAACCTGGCGCTACCGACGATCGCTCACGCTTTGCGGGTGTCGCCCGCGATGTCGATCCTGGTGATGACCGCCTACCAACTGGCGCTGGTGATGGCGCTGCTCCCTTGCGCCGCGCTGGGGGAGAGCCTTGGCTTTCGGCGGGTCTTCACCGCGGGCGTGGCGCTCTTCACGGCCGCTTCGGTGCTTTGCGCGGTCGCGCCGTCCCTGCCCTGGCTGGTGGCGGCGCGATTTCTTCAGGGGCTCGGCGGCGCGGCGGTGATGGCGTTGGGCGTCGCCCTGCTGCGCCAAGTCGTGCCGCCCAACCGACTAGGCGCCGCCATCGGCTGGAACGCGCTAACCGTCGCGCTCGCCACGGCGATCGGGCCGTCCTTGAGCGCGGTGATCCTCTCGGCGACAAGCTGGCCCTGGCTATTCGCCCTCAACTTGCCGATCGGCGCCGCCACGCTCTTGGCCAGCCGCGCCCTGCCCCGCTCGCCGGGCTCTTCGCGAGCGCTGGATCCCGTCAGCATCGCCCTGAACGGCGGCGTCTTCGCCGCCCTCGTCGTCGGCGCGGATCTGCTGCCGACCCGGCAGCCCCTTTCCATGGTCCTGTTGCTCGTCGCCGGGGCGGCGCTGGCCCTACTGGTGCGTCGCGAGGCGCCCAAGGCGTTGCCTCTCGTCCCGCTGGACCTGTTGCGCGTGAGGTCCGTGAGCATTTCGGCCGCCGCCTCGGCGTGCCTGTTCACTGGCCAGACTGCGGCCTTGGTGGCGCTGCCCTTCTACCTGCAGCACGGTCTGGGCCTCAACGCCTTGCAGACGGCGCTTTACATCACGCCCTGGCCGCTGATGGTGGCGATCGCCGCCCCAGTCGCCGGCCACCTGTCCGACCGTGTCCCGACCGCCTGGCTCTGCGCCCTGGGCGGYGGCGTCCTCGCCCTAGGCCTTTCGGCGATGGCGATGTGGGCTCCGAGCGCGCCTCGAATCCTGGTTCCCTGCGTCATGCTGTGCGGCCTGGGCTTTGGCCTGTTTCAGGCGCCCAACAACCGCAACCTGTTCCTCGGCGCGCCTCCGGAGCGTAGCGGAGCGGCCGGCGGTTTGCAGGGAACGGCCCGCCTGACCGGCCAAACCGCCGGCGCGGTGCTGATGACGGCGCTCTTTACCGCCACCTCCGTCGACCTGGCGCCGAGACTCGGGTTGGGGATCGGGGCCGCGCTCGCCTTGACGGCTGGGGCGGTTAGCACTCTGCACGCCAGCCGCGGGGGCTTGCTCGCCGTCCGGCCCGCGCCGCGCTGATCGTCTCCATCGCGCCATGAGCGGCCGTGGCGTCAGCTGCCCCCAAACACGAAATCGGCCTTCCAGTAGCCTTTGGACGGATCCAAGAGGTCGATCGCGTAAGGCGCCGAGCCGTCGGCCAGGTCCGTCAGCCAGGCGTCGTTGGATCGCACCATGACGCCCAGGTCGGCCTTCTGCGCCTCGGCCAGCAGCCAGCCGACCATCGCCGCCTTGGTCCCGATCCCGCTCGTCCCGTCGCCTCCGTACGCCGCGAAATAGTCGGCGCGGCTGTCGATCATGGCGTGGATCTTGGCGTCCGTTGGCGCGGCGCCGAAGATCCACTTGTAGGCCTCGCGCGTGGCGTCGAAGAGGGTCAGCGACCCGTACTTGGCCGCGAACGCGTCCTTGCCCTCGCCCACCTTGCCCAGATTCACCGCGAAGTTGATGTAGCGGTTCTCCAGATTGAAGCTCTGGTAGTAGGCGCTGTTCAGGTCGTTGTAGTTCCCGCCGTCCTTGACCAGGTAGTCCAGACCCGCCGAAGTCGGGATCTTGCCCGTGAAGAACTGGTAGCTCATTGTCGCGACGGAGGTCGTGCTGCCCGCCGCCCGGACGATCTCGGTCACGGCCTGGGTCTCGGTGAAGGCTCCGGCGAACACCTTGTTGGCCAACTCCACCTGCATGAAGCCCGTCTTGTCGCGCAGGATGCTGGGGACGCCGGTGGAAATCAGGTTCGGGATCGCGCCCCCGGCCAGGATCAGGTCGGAGCCCTTGTAGAACGAGCTGACACGCAGGTTGATGACCGCGCCCGCGCTGTCGGTCACATTGAGCGTGATGAAGCCGGACTCCTGGTACATGAAGTAGCTGCGGGCATCGATTTTCGAAAGATCGATGCGGTCCACGCCGCTTTGGAAATCCTTGATGATGCCCCACGAGCCCGGCATGAAGCGGAAGGTGTCCGCGCCCGCGCCGCCGAAGGCCTGGTCGAAGTCATTCCCGTCGATGACGATCAGATCATCGCCGTCGCCGCCATCGAGGATGTCCTGACCGGCGCCGCCCGTCAGGGTGTCGGCGCCAGCGCCGCCGCTCAGCTGATCGTGGCCCGCGCTGCCCGCCAGGACGTCGTCGCCCGCGCCCCCCAACAACAGGTCGTTGGTCGCCAGCCCCTCAAGCCGGTCATCGCCGTCGCCGCCCTGCAGCCTTCCACCGATCATCACGTCGTTGAAGGTCGAGCCGATCACACCCTCGATGCTGACGAAGGTGTCGCCGCCCATCGCGGTGTTCTGGATCGCCTGACGTAGGTCGATCGTGACCCCGGCCGTGGCCTTCGAATAGTCGGCGACGTCGATGCCCGCGCCGCCGTCCAGCCGGTCATCGCCCAGACCGCCGTCAAGGACATCATCGTTGTCCATGCCGAAGAGCCTGTCGTTTCCGTCGCCGCCCCAGATGAAATTGCCATAGGCGTCGCCGGTCAGGTCGTCGGCGAAGCGAGAACCGCTCAAGTTCTCGATCGAGATCAGCTCGTCCAGTCCCGCGCCGGTTTGCTGGGCGTCGGCTATCAGGGCGACCGTTACGCCGTTCGCGGCGTCCGCGTATGAGACCGTGTCCCAGCCGGCGCCGCCGATGATCAGGTCGTTGACGGCCGAGCCGGCGATGGTTTCGCTGGCGCTGGTTCCCAGGCTGATCGAGGCCAGCTTGTCGGTCCATTGCGCCAGGCTCAGCCCGATCACGCCCGCGATCCGAACGGAACCGCCGTCATAGGTCAGGATCGTATCGCCGCCCTCGACGGTCGCGGCCAACAACGGCTTGCCGTTTAGCGAAAGCCGATCCGAGGCCGCGTCGAAGTCCGTGATCCGGTCTGCGCCGGCGCCGAGCACGAAGACATCGCCGCCGGCGCCCCCGGTCAGGATGTCGTCCCCGCCGCCGCCGTTCAGAACGTCGCGGCCCTCGCCGCCCAGCAAGGTCTCTCCGCCCGCGCCGCCGAACAGAATGTCGTCACCCGCGCCGCCGTCGATGGCGCCCGTGATCGAGCCAAGCCGGCCGTCATAATAGTCCTCGCCTTCGCCCATCAGGGCCGCGCCCTTGAGCACACCGCTGTTGGTGAAGAGGTCCCAGCCGCCGTTCAGTTCGATCCGGCCCTCGATGGTTCCGGTGTTGATCAAGGTGATGTCGACATTGGCGCCGTCCAGTTCCCAGACGGCGAGATCAGCCTTGATCGTTCCTTCGTTGCGGATCACCGAACCACTGTAGGGACCGTTGAGGCCGATGTTGGCGATCGCGACGCCAATCGCGTCGATCGAGGACGTTGTGTCGGTGATCTCGATGACGCCCCTGTTGAGGATGTCGGCCTTGGCGGTGACGATCGCCGCTCCGCTGCGATCGCCGGCCACGACTCGGATCGAACCGGTATTGGTCACGTTGCCCGCGAGCAGGTAGACGCCGAGCCCATGGTTGGCCGTGACCAGCAGTTCGCCGGAGTTCTCGAACAGGAAGGAGGTGTTCCCCCAGTTGTACCCGAAAATCCCCATGCCTTCGTCCTTGGGCGCCTCAACGGTGATCTTACCGGCGTTGAGGATGTTAGGCGCGGTATCAGGGAAACGCAGGCCGGCGGCTTCCCCATTCAACGACGAGATCGTGATCTGGCCGTAGTTCTCGATCTTGAAGCGTGGAAAGCCCGCGGGGCTTCCTCCGAACACGCCCATGAGCCCGAAGGTCTGGCCAAAGGGCTTGGTGTCGGTCCCCCGGATTTCGCCGTGATTGATCAGCGCCGCCCAGGAGCCGCTATCGAAGTTCATCCCGTAGACATAGTTGTCCGTGATGACCGAAGAGACGTAGTTCACCACCTCGCCGGGCGCGATGGTGAGCGTTCCGACGATCGTCGTTCCGGGCATGGGCTCTGAACCTAGCGAGGCGAGATTGCCTTTGGTCGAGGCCTAGCATCGGGGACTTTTCAATTTCAAGTTTATCAACGTCGCCGCGAGCCCTTTAGCAACCGAGCGCCCGAGACCATCGCGGCGCGGGTTCGGAGCTACCCTCCCGGGTGCAGCCCCGGCGCTTCCTGGCCCGTACGGGCGACATATTCCGTATAACCGCCGCCGTACTGATGAACGCCCTCGGGCGTCAGCTCCAGCACGCGGTTCGACAGTGCCCCCAGGAAATGGCGGTCGTGCGAGACGAAGAGCATGGTGCCCTCGAAGTCCGCCAGGGCCGTGACCAGCATCTCCTTGGTCGCCATGTCGAGGTGGTTGGTCGGCTCGTCGAGCACCAGCAGGTTCGGCGGATCGAACAACATCTTGGCCATGACGAGGCGCGCCTTCTCGCCGCCGGACAGGACGCGGCAGGGTTTTTCGACATCGTCGCCGGAGAAACCGAAGCACCCCGCCAGGGTGCGCAGCGCGCCCTGGCCGGCCTGCGGGAACGAGCGCTCCAGGGACTCGAAGATCGTCTCTTCGCCTTCCAGCAGGTCCATGGAGTGCTGGGCGAAATAGCCCATCTTGACGCTGGCGCCGATGCTGACCAGGCCCTGATCGGGCTTGGTGTCGCCGGCCACTAGCTTCAACAGCGTCGACTTGCCAGCGCCGTTGGCGCCGAGGACGCACCAACGCTCCTTGCGACGCACCAGGAAATCCAGGCCCTCATAGATCGGCTGGGCGCCATAGCCCTTATGGACATTGCGCAGGTTGATCACGTCTTCGCCCGACCGCGGCGGGCTCTGGAAGTCGAACTGGACCGACTGGCGACGGCGCGGCGCCTCGACGCGTTCGATCTTGTCGAGTTTCTTGACCCGGCTCTGGACCTGGGCGGCGTGCGAAGCGCGCGCCTTGAACTTCTCGATGAACTTGATTTCCTTGGCCAGCATGGCCTGCTGGCGCTCGTACTGCGCCTGCCGCTGCTGTTCGCCCAGCGCGCGCTGCTGGTCGTAGAAGTCGAGATCGCCCGAATAGGTGATCAGGGAGCCGCCATCGATCTCCACCACCTTGCCGATGATGCGGTTCATGAACGCGCGGTCGTGCGAGGTCATCAACAGAGCGCCGTCGTAGTTCTTGAGGAAGGCCTCGAGCCAGATCAGGCTTTCCAGGTCCAGGTGGTTGGAGGGTTCGTCCAGCAGCATGCCGTCGGGCCGCATCAGCAGGATGCGGGCCAGCGCCACGCGCATCTTCCAGCCGCCGGACAGCATTCCGACATCACCATCCATGCGGTCCTGGCTGAAGCTCAGGCCGGCCAGCACTTCGCGCGCCCGCGCTTCCAGCGCATAGCCGTCCAGTTCCTGGAAACGCTCCAGCACCTCGCCGTAGCGCTCCATGATGGCGTCCAGCTTCTCGGCCTGATCGGGATCGACCATGGCCGCCTCGAGGCTGGCCATTTCGGCGGCCAGCGCGCTGACGGGACCGACGCCATCCATCACCGCCGCGACCGCGCTCTGGCCCGACATCTCGCCGACGTCCTGGCTGAAATAGCCGATCCGCATTCCGGGATCGATTACGACCAGTCCGTCGTCCGGTTGCTCCTGACCGGTGATCATACGGAACAGCGTCGTCTTGCCGGCGCCGTTCGGGCCGACAAGCCCGACCTTTTCCCCCTTCTGAATGCCCATCGAGGCTTCGATGAACAGGATCTGGTGGCCGTTTTGCTTGGAGATGTTGTCGAGGCGGATCATGGGGCGGTCTGCTAACGCGGGCGGAACGAGAACGCCAGCCTTAGAGCCACCAATTCTAAGCACGGGGATCGCGCCGCCACCCCCAAACACTTCGATCCATGCCGCGTAGGTG
>NZ_JBFUJD010000004.1:0-129046 GCF_056401555.1 Caulobacter sp. P4_E5 | reverse complement strand
CTCTTGTGGGGTCGCCCGCACAAGCCCCGCCGACGAAAGCCGGCGGGGCCTTTGGTCCGGAACTCTAGCAGCGCTAAGCGCCGCTAGAACGACCCGCGGATGATGAACGAGACGCGGCGGTCGCTGACGCTCCAGCTGTGGGTGCGGACCAGGCCTTTCGAGAAATTGCCCTGGGTGCCCAGGTACCAGGAGTCCCGCTGGTCCATCTCCAGCTCGTTGCGGGTGTTCAGCAGGTTCACCGCCTGCACGCCGATCTTCACCTGCGGCGACAGCGAATACAGCACCGACCCGTCCAGCTGGCCGTACGACTTCGAGTAAATCGGCACCATCAGGTTCGAAGCCGAGGCGCTCATTAGGTAGCGCGAGCGCCAGTTGTAGGCCAGGCGGGCGTCTATGCCGTATTTGCTGTAGAGAAGCGTCGCATTGTAGGTGTAGCGCGACAGCTGCTCCAGCGGCAGGTCCAGCTTCGAGGCATTGATCTGCGAGGCGTCGGTGGTGCTGCTGGACACGTTCGCCGTGCCCTTGCTTTCCAGCACGGTCGCGTTCAGTTCCGTGCCCAGGCCGCCGAGGGCGCCGGGCAGGAAGTCGTAGTATTGCTGGTACTGGAACTCCAGGCCGTAGATCTTACCGTGGCCCATGTTCTGCGGGATGGTCCCGACCGCCTGGACCGACTTGCCGTCAGCCTTGGTGATTGTCGCCAGGGTCTGCACCGACTGGATGTAGTCGTAGACGTCCTTGTGGAACGCGCCGACCGCCAGCATGCCGCCCTTGAAGTACCACTCGCCCGATAGGTCGAACGAGTTGGAGCGCATCGGCTTCAGGTTCGGATTGCCCGAGTAGAAGCCGAAGGCGACGTCCGTGTGGTATTTGACCGCCGAGCCGCCGGCGGCGGCGGTGTCGAGCTGGGCCTGGGTGTAGGGCGCGCCCGTCACGGGATTGATGACGCCATCGGCGACCGTGGCGTTGCGTGACTGCAGCGTGGCCGACATGTTGACCGACGGGTCCAGCTGGTAGAAGTCCGGCCGGACGATGTTCTTGGACGCCGCGAAGCGCAGGAACAGGTTCTCCTTGGCCTTCAGGCGCAGGTTCAGGCTGGGCAGAATGTCGGTGTAGTTGGTCCCGCCGACCGAGGCGAAGGGCTTGCCGTCGGCGAAGGTGATCTTGGCGGCGGCGGTCGGTGAGGCGAAGCGCGCCTGGCTCGGATCGATGAAGCCGACGGTTCCAAAGCCCTGGCCGTCCGTCGACGACTTGACGACCCGCAGGCCGATATTGCCGTCCCAGCTCATCGTCTGGTCGCCCCAGTGGAACGGCAGGTCGTCGCCGAAGCGGACCTTGGCGTAGACGGCGGCGGTCTTTTCCCACTGACGATTGACGCCCCGGCCGCCGGAGCTGGCGAAGCTGGTGTTCACGTCGCCCAGCGGCTGCCAGTAGCTGATACTGCCGGTCGGGGCCGCCCAGATGGGCATGTAGCTCATCATGGTACCCTGGGTGAACGGGCTGTAGGTCCCCCCGGCCGGCGACCAGGACGGGATCGTGCCGTTGGCGCCGCCCGGCGGATAATAGCCGTACTCGCCGTCGTTATAGGCCGGGCCGCCGCCCGGGATCGGGCCGTTCCAGATCGTCTGCTTCAGATAGGAATAAAGGGCCTGCGGGTTCTTGGCCAAATCGAACGACGGCAGGATCAGGCCCGGGACCGACAGGTCGCCCTTGAAGAAGTTGTCGAACGACACCTTGTCCTGGTGCTGGGTGTATTTGTCCGCCGTGGCGGTCACCCGCGTAGCCCAGGGCGCGGAGATCAGGTTCCAGTTGTAGCCCGCGTCGCGCGAGGTCGCGTCGCGCGAAGTGGCCCGCACCCCCAGCTTGATGTCCTTCAGCCAGCTGTCGTCGTCGAACGAATAGGTCGCGTCGAACTTGCCCGAATATTCCCGGGCGTCATTGTCGTCGAGGTGATCCATCGCCGCGTAGAGGCTGAAAGCCGACGGCGTGCTGGTCGTGTTGGCCATGGTGATCTTCGGCAGCTCGCCGGTCAGATCCAGGCCAAAGCCGCCCGCCAGGGTGACGGTGTTGTAGACCGTCAGGTCCGTGCCCTCGCGGTGCGAATAGACGTATTGCAGGTCGCCGGTCACCACCCAGCGATCGTTCGACCACCGGAAGCCGGCCGAGACGTCGTTGGTGTTGTCCTTGACGACGCCATAGCGGGCGCCGAGGTTCAGCAGGAACGAGTTGGCCACGCCGTTGCCGCCGCCGCCGCCGTCCACCAGCTGTCCCTTGAGGAAGTTTCCGTCCGCGTCGTACGTGAACGACGTGCCGGTCGCCGGCCCCACCACGAACGACTGGTTGTTGGTCGCCGAGCAGCAGGCCGAGGTCTGGGCGAAGCGGTCCTGGAAGGTCTGCTTGGCCTCGGTGCGGAACAGGGTGGTGTAGAGCTCCAGATTGTCGCTCGGCCGCCATTGGAAGGCGCCGTAGAAGCCCGTGCGGTTTCGGTCCTGGTGGTTGTTGCGGTACTGGACGCCGACCGGCACGAAGACGCGGCTCTTCGGCTGGCCGGCGATGGCGTTGTCGCCGTTGAAGTTGAACGTCGCGCCGCCGTCATAGGACGACTGAACACCCAGGCCGTGGGCGTTGTAGGGGTCGACGGCGATGGAGTTGACGGCGGTCTTCAGCTTCGAGTTGGACAGACTGACCAGCATGCCGAACTCGCCGAGATTGGTGTCGAACCGGTCGCTGAGCAGGACGCTGCCCGAGGGCGAGCCGGCCTTGCGCAGGTCGCCGCGCGTATAGTCGGCGGAGAAGGCCATCTGGTGGCCCTTCTGGTCGAACGGCATGCGCGTACGCAGGTTCACCGTGCCGCCCAGGCCGCCTTCGACGATGTCGGCCGAGGGGTTCTTGTAGACGTCGACGCCGGCGAACAGCTCGGGCGTGACGTCCTCCCACGAGATGGCCCGACCACCCCGTGCGGAAAAGATGTCGCGCCCGTTCAATTCAGACCGGACCCAGGTCAGGCCGCGGATCTGAACCCCCGAGCCTTCGGCGTTCAGGCGGTCGACGTCGCGAGGCTGGGTCGTGCGGCCGATGGTGACGCCCGGCACGCGCTGCAGCGCCTCGGTCACCGACCGGTCGGGGAGGCCGCCGATATCGACGGCGGTGATCGAGTCGACGATCTCCTCGGAGTTCTTCTTAAGCTCCTGCGCCGACTGGATCGCGCGCCGCTGCCCGACGACGACGACCTCGGTCACCGAATCGACAGCGCTGTCTTTGTCGCCAGAAGTTGATTGCGCCTGCGCCGTCGCGGCCCAGGCGCTGGACGCCGCCACCATGGCCGCCGACGCCAGCCACACAGTTTTCCTGTTGAGAGCCTTCACGTTTCCATCCCCGTTTTTGACCGGGGCCAAGGTCGGCCGACGGTCTCGCCGTGCGAGCCGTCTCCGACTTTGCGTCGGTAGGCGGGCTCACCGGCCTGTTTTATTTAATATGCTTTATTTAACCGCGGCGCATTTATCGTACAAGCCGCATTTTCAATCCCACAGCTCGAAGACGAGTGGGACCCTACGGCGCGGCGCCGTCGCGACGGCGTTCGGAGCTCTATCGCTTCGGAGCCAAGTCCGGTCGGGATGCGAGGAAGGCCGCGCGTTCCTCGTCGGTCAGCACCTTGGCCGTCTTGCGGCGGGTCACCTTCGGCGTGGGCCGCGCATAGGTGTCGGTGTTGGGGGACGTCGATTTGAGATCGCCCAGACGTTTGATCGGCGGCCGCATGTCTTTCCCCTAGGTCCGTGAAACGGCGTCTAACGCGCCACGCTGGCTCGGGCCCGACGCAGACCCGCGCGCGCGGCCGGGGCCGTGGCCTCGTTCTGCTCCAGGGCCGCCAGGAGGTCGGCCTTCAAGGCGTTGACCTTGCGGGTGTCGGTGATCTTCTCGCCTTCGGCCGTCTGGACRTAGAAGGCGTCAACGGCCCGCTCGCCATAGCCGTCGATATGGGCCGACTGGATCGACAGGCCGCTCTCGGCCAGGGTCTTGGCCAGGGCGTGCAGCAGGCCGGGCCGGTCGCGGCCCGAGGCCTCGACCACGGTAGCGTCGTTGGACGCCTCGTTGTCGACCGTGACGGACGGGGCGATGGCGAAGGCGGCGGCGCGCGACTGCTCGGCGCCCCGGCGCGGTTCCATGGTCAGGGCGTCACCCTTGCCGGCCGCTTCGAGGGCGTCGGCCAGGCGGCGCAGAGCCCGCGGGTTC
The DNA here is from genome assembly GCF_056401555.1 of Caulobacter sp. P4_E5. Classification (NCBI taxonomy): domain Bacteria; kingdom Pseudomonadati; phylum Pseudomonadota; class Alphaproteobacteria; order Caulobacterales; family Caulobacteraceae; genus Caulobacter; species Caulobacter sp. P4_E5. Next base: position 124,819 of record NZ_JBFUJD010000004.1, on the reverse strand, counting down.
TCGCAGCCCAGCGGCGCGCCGGTCACGTCCTGCACATAGAAGACGTCCAAGGCCTGACCTTGGCGGGAGGTGAAGACCCGCGCGCCGACGACATTGCCGCCCAGGGACGAGATGGTCAGGGCTAGATCGGCGAACAGGCCGCGCCGGTCCTTGGCCGCTACGACAACCTCGGCGGCGTTCTGGCCCGGACGCACCCGGCCTTCGGCGGCGGCCCCGCCCTGGATGGCCGCCCGGCGCGCCAGGGCGGCGTGCTCCAGCAGGTCTTCCTGCGGGAAGGCGCTGAAATAGGCGTTCTCCATCGCCGCCACCCAGCCCATGGCGGCTGGATCGGTCTCCAGCAGGACGGCGCGGGCGTTCTCGGCGACGTTCTCCTGGTGGCGCAGGACATTGGCGGCGGCGTCGCTGCCACGTCCGCCGCGGAACACCGCCTCAGTGGCGTTGTACAGCTCGCGCAGCAGCTGACCCTTCCAGCCGTTCCAGACGCCCGGGCCCACGGCGCGGATGTCGGCGACGGTGATGACCAGCAGCAGGCGTAGGCGCTCGGGGTTCTCGACGATGCGCGCGAAGGCGGCCACCGTCCCTGGATCGGAGACGTCGCGCTTCTGGGCGAAGTCGCTCATCACCAGGTGGTTCTCGACCAGCCAGGCGACGAGCTCGACCTTGGTGCGGTCGACCCCCAGCCGCTCGCAGGCGCTGCGGGCCGAGCGGGCCCCGGCCTTCTCCTGGCCGCCGACCCCGCCTTTGCCGGTGTCGTGCAGCAGCATGGCCAGGAACAGGGCCTCGCGGTCCTCGATCAGCGGCATGATCGAGACGGCCAGCGGGTGGTCCTCGCTCATGCGGCCGGCCGCCATGTCGCCGATCACGCCCACGGCGCGCAGCGTGTGCTCGTCGACGGTGTACGAGTGGTACATGTTGAACTGCATCTGGGCGACGATCCGACCGAACTCCGGCACGAAACGGCCCAACACCCCGGCGTCGTTCATCAGGGTCAGGGTGCGATAGCTGCGCTTGCCCCGGGCCAGCAGGTCCAGGAACGCCCGGCAGGCGTCCGGATCGCGGCGCACGCGCGAGGTGATCAGCTGCAGGCTGCGCGTCACCTCCGTGAAGGCGTCGGGATGCAGGTCGAGGTCGCGCTCGTCGGCGATCTTGAACAGGCGGATCAGGTTGACCGGATCGGCCTCGAAGATCTCCTGGCCCTCGATGTTGAGGCGACCGCCGTCCTCGTAGAAGCCCTCGACGTCCAGCGCCTTGCGCTTGGGTCGCCCGCCCGGCAGGAAGCGCGAAATACCCTTGGGCTCGTTCTTGAAGTGCTCGGCTTCCAGCTTGGCCGAAAAGGCGCGGGTCAGGGCCCCGACCTCCTTGGCGATCAGGAAGTAGCGGCGCATGAACCGCTCGACCGCCGGCGCGTCGCCACGGTCGCCGTAGCCCATGCGGCGGGCGATCTCGGGCTGCAGGTCGAAGGTCAGGCGCTCTTCCGGCCGGCCGGTCGTGAAATGCAGGTGGGCCCGCACCGCGTGCAGGAAGTCGAAAGCGCGGATGAAGGCCTTGGTCTCGCGGCTCGAGAACACCTCCATCTTGAAGACGTCCTCCGGCCGGTCGACCGGGTGCAGATATTCGGCGATCCACATCAGGGTGTGGAGGTCACGCAGGCCGCCCTTCCCTTCCTTGACGTTGGGCTCGACCATGTAGCGGCTGGCGCCGGCCCGGGCCTGGCGGTCGTCGCGCTCCTTCAGCTTGGCGGCGACGAACTGGGCCCCGGTGTTCTTCATCACCTCGTCGCGGAAGCGCTTCTTCAGGTCGGCGGCCAGGCGCTCGTCGCCGGTCAGGCGGCGGCCCTCCAGGATCGAGGTGCGGATCGTGAAGTCTTCCTTCGACAGCCGCACGCACTCCTCGATCGTCCGCGAGGCGTGGCCGACCTTGAAGCCCAGGTCCCACAGCGCATAGAGCATGAACTCGATCACGCTCTCGGCGTGCGGCGTCTGCTTGTAGGGCCGCAGGAACAGGAGATCGATGTCGCTGAACGGGGCCAGGGTCGCCCGGCCATAGCCGCCAACGGCCAGCAGGCACAGGCGCTCGCCCTCGGTCGGGTTGCGGGCCCGGAACACGTGGACCGTGGTGAAGTCGTAAAGGGCGGTGATCACCTCGTCGGTGACGCCCGACAGCAGCCGGGCGGTCTCGACGCCGCTGGCGCCGTTCTCCAGCCGCTCCTTGGCGATCATCCGGCCGCGAAACAGCGCCTGCTTGAGGATCTCGATGGCGCGCGAGCGCTGCTCGGCCTCGTTGCCGATGGAATCGAGGGCGGCGGCGGACAGGCGGGCCCGCAGGACGTGACCGTCGACGACGTGTTCCAGGCGGGTGGGGCGAAGGCGACGGGGCATGATGGAGATATGGTGTACCTGAGCGGGACGGCCAAAAATGGGAAATCGGTTCGGGCGACCGTCGCGCTCCCACTAAAGGCCCTAGGTCTTGAGCAGACCCTTAAGACGATAGAGGGCCTCCAAGGCCTCGCGGGGGCTCATGCCGTCAACATCGAGGTCGGCCAGCGAGTCCTCGACGACGCTCGGCGCCGTTTTGGCGGGCGCCGCGACGGCCGCCTGGGCCTGGCTGACGGCGAACAGCGGCAGGTCGTCCAGCTTGGCCGGCGACTGGTCCTTGCTCTCCAGGCGGTCCAACACCTCGCGGGCGCGGGCGACGACGGGACCGGGCACCCCGGCCAGCTTGGCCACCTGGACGCCGTACGAGCGGTCGGCCGGACCCGGCGCGGCCTCGTGCAGGAAGACCAGGTCGCCGTTCCACTCCTTAGCCCGCAGGCTGAGGTTGGAGACGAAGCTCATCCGCGCCTCCAGCGTCGCCAGCTCGTGATAGTGGGTGGCGAACAGGGCGCGGCAGCGGTTGGTGTCGTGCAGAGCCTCGGCGCAGGCCCAGGCGATGGCCAGACCGTCATAGGTGGCCGTGCCCCGGCCGATCTCGTCCAGGATCACCAGGCTGCGCGGGCCGGCCTGGGTCAGGATCGCGGCGGTCTCGACCATCTCCATCATGAAGGTCGAGCGGCCGCGGGCCAGGTCGTCGCCAGCCCCGACGCGGCTGAACAGGCGGTCGACCACGCCCAGACGGAAATGGGCGGCCGGCACGTAGCAGCCCGACTGGGCCAGGATCGCCAGTAGGGCGTTCTGGCGCAGGAAGGTCGACTTACCGGCCATGTTCGGGCCGGTGACGATCGACAGCCGCGCGCCGGTCTCGCCCGAGGCGTCCAGGCAGCAATCGTTGGGCGTATAGGGATCGCCGGCCCGCTTGACGGCGGCCTCGACCACGGGATGGCGGGCGCCCCTGGCGTCGAACGCGTAGGACTTGTCGACGATCGGCCGCACCGCGTCGGCGTCCTCGGCCCACTCGGCCAGGGCGGAGGCGACGTCGAGGCGGGCCAGGGCCTCGGCGGCGATCTGGATGGCGTCGGCCAGGCCCCTCGCCTGCTCGCGCCAGTCCTCGAATGCGGCGACCTCCATGGCCAGGGCCCGTTCGGCCGCCTGGGCGATGCGGGCGTCCAGGTCGGCCAGTTCCACGGTGGTGAAGCGGACTTGGTTGGCCAGGGTCTGGCGGTGGATGAAGGTGGCGTTCAGCGGCGGCTGGAACAACGGGTCGGCCTTGCCGGCCGTGGCCTCGACGAAATAGCCCAGCACGCCGTTGTGGCGGATCTTCAGCGGCACGCCGCTTTCCAGGGCCAGCTGGGATTCCAGGGCGGCGATGACCTTGCGGCTGTCGTCGCGCAGACCGCGCGCCTGGTCCAGCTCGGGCCGGACGCCGGGCGCGACGAAACCGCCGTCGCGAGCCAGGGCGGGCAGGTCGGGGCCCAGACCGTGCTCCAGCACGTTCAGAAACTGCGAGAGCCCGTCATGCAGCGAAGGCGTCAGGGCCTTGAAAGCGTGCTCCAACTCGAATGGCGGCGGCGACAGCGGGTCGGGCGAGCCGCCCGCCATGCCGGCCAGGCGCTCGCCGCACTTCAGCGTGTCGCGCAGGCATCCGAGATCACGCGGACCACCCCGGCCCAGCGCCAGGCGCGAAAGGGCGCGAGCCATGTCGCCGGAGCCTTTCAGCACCTCGCGCAGGCGCTGGCGCAGCGGGCGGTGCTCGACGAACCATTCGACCGCGTCCAGGCGCTGATCGATGGCGGCGACGTCCAGCAGCGGCCGGGCCAGCCGCGAGGCCAGCATCCGCGCCCCGCCCGAGGTGACGGTGCGGTCGATCACCGCCAGCAGCGAGCCGTCCCGGCCGCCGGTCTGGGTGCGATCGATCTCCAGGCTGCCGCGCGTGGCCGGGTCGATGGCCATCACATCCGCTTCAGCGGCCCGACGCGGCGCGCGCAGGGCCGGCAACCTGCCCGCCTGGGTCATTTCCAGATGGGCGGCGATCAGGCCCAGGGCCCCGATCTCGGCCGGCGACAGCCCGCCGAAGCCGTCGAGAGTGTCGACACCGTACAGGCGCTTGACCCGCGCTTCCGAAGCCTGCGGCTCCGACAGCGCCGATGGCATCGGCTGCACCAGGCCGCCGCAGATTTTCAGGGTCTGGGATAGGGCGTCGTCCGACAGCAGGCGGTCGGAGACCAGGGTCTCGGACGGGGCCAGCGCCGCCAGGATCGGGGCGACGGCCTCCTTGGCCACGGCGAAGACTTCGACCTCGCCGGTCGACAGCTCGACCGAGGCCACGGCCGCCTGGCCCGCGCGCACGGCCACGGCCGCCAGACGGTTGGCGCCCCGCGCGTCCAGCAGACCGTCCTCGGTCAGGGTGCCCGGCGTCACCACCCGGACAATGTCGCGGCGGACTACCGACTTGGAGCCGCGCTTCTTGGCCTCGGCGGGGTCTTCCATCTGCTCGCAGACGGCGACCTTGAAGCCCAGGCGGATCAGTTTGGAGAGATAGGCCTCGGCCGCATGCTGCGGCACGCCCGCCATCGGGATCGGCTGGCCGTTGTGCGTCCCTCGGAACGTCTGGCTGATGCCCAGCGCCGCGGCGGCCCTGTAGGCGTCGTCGAAGAACAGCTCGTAGAAATCGCCCATGCGGAAGAAGATCAACGCATCGGGCTGCCGCGCCTTCATCTCGAAGAACTGCTGCATCACCGGCGTCGCGCCGGTGGGATCGAGCAGGTGGGCAGGGGTAGGCGTGGCGTGGGCGTTCATGACGCCCGAAACTACAGAGCGTCGCGACTCCCGTTAAGGGGCGGCGTTAAGGAAATCGGGGGATGAAAGGCCCGAAAATGGGGGCGGCGACGGGGAAAGGTTAATTCCCCGTGACCTCTTCCCAGAAGCGCTTGGCCTTGCCGACGAAGTTGGCCGACTTGGGGTTCTGTTTCTCGCCGCACAGACCGGCCAGCTCCTTGAGCAGCTCCTTCTGGCGGGCGGACAGGTGGGTCGGGGTTTCGACGAACAGCTCGACCACCAGATCGCCGCGCTGACGGCTCCGCAGGGACGGCATGCCACGCCCCTTCAGGCGGACGGTCTTGCCGGTCTGGGCGCCTTCGGGCACGGAGACCGAGATCTTGCAGTTGCCGTCGCAGTTCTCGCCGCCCATCAGGCACGGCGCCTCGATCTCGCCGCCCAGGGCCGCCGTGGTCATCGGCACCGGCACGGTGCAGAGCAGGTCCAGGCCGTCGCGCTCGAACAGCTCGTGCGGGGTCACCGACAGGAAGATGTAGAGGTCGCCGCGCGGACCGCCGCGCGCGCCCGCGTCGCCCTCGCCCGCCAGCCGGATCCGGGCGCCGTCGTCGACGCCGGCCGGGATACGGACCGACAGGATGCGCTCGCGGCGCACCTGGCCGTGGCCGTTGCAGTTCTGGCAGGGATCCAGCACCAGGCGGCCCGAGCCGCCACAGCGCGGGCAGCCGCGCTCGACCGCGAAGAAACCTTGTGTCGCCCGGACCCGGCCGGCGCCGCCGCAGGTGCCGCAGACGGTGGGATTGGTGCCGGGCTTGGCGCCCGAGCCCTCGCAGACCTCGCAGGTCATGGCGGCGGGCACCTTGATCTCGACCTCGGCGCCCGCATAGGCCTGCTCGAGGGAAATCTCCAGGTCGTAGCGCAGGTCTTGGCCGCGCTGGGGACCGTTCGACTGGCGACGACCGCCGCCGAACATTTCGCCGAACACGTCCCCAAAAACGTCGTTGAAGATGTCGCTGGCGTCGAAGCCCTGACCGCCGAAGCCGCCTGGACCGCCTTGCTGGCCGTTGACGCCGGCATGGCCGAAGCGGTCATAGGCCGCGCGCTTCTGCGGATCGGAAAGGACCGAATAGGCCTCGTTGATTTCCTTGAACCGACCGGTCGCGTTCTCGCAGCCGCCGTTGCGGTCGGGATGGTGTTCCATCGCCAGTTTGCGGAACGCGGACTTCAGACCAGCGTCATCGATGGTCCGGGTCACGCCGAGAATTTCGTAATAGTCGCGCATTGTCAGCGTCTGGCGCCCAAAAGGCCCACGAAAGTGGCGTTGATACGGGAAGAGGTGGGATAGCACGCGGCCCGGCGCAAGGCGTCCTCGGGCGGCGAGACAAGACGTCGCGGCCGGGGAACAGACTTCTGGAGAATGTCCCCCGGCGCGCGCATGGCGGTCTTAGGCCGCCGGCTTGTTGTCGTCGACTTCCTCGAACTCGGCGTCCACGACGCCGTCGTCCGCGGCGGCCTCGGCGTCACCATCTTCGGCCGAGCCTTGCTGGGCGGCGTACATGGCCTCGCCCAGCTTCATGGAGGCTTGGATCAGGGCTTGGGTCTTGGCCTGGATGGCCTCGACGTCCTCGCCTTCCAGCGCCGCCTTCAGCTCGGTGACACCAGTCTCGATCGCGGTCTTTTCAGGCGCGCCGACCTTGTCGCCGTGCTCGGCCATGGCCTTCTCGGTCGAGTGCAGGATCGCCTCGCCCTGGTTCTTGGCCTCGACCAGCTGCTTCTTCTTCTCGTCCGACGCCTTGTTGGCCTCGGCTTCCTTGACCATGCGCTCGATGTCGTTGTCCGAGAGGCCGCCGTTGGCCTGGATGCGGATCGAGTGCTCCTTGTTGGTCGCCTTGTCCTTGGCGTGGACCTGAACGATGCCGTTGGCGTCGATGTCGAAGGTGACCTCGACCTGCGGCACGCCGCGCGGCGCCGGCGGGATGCCGACCAGGTCGAACTGGCCCAGCATCTTGTTGTCCTGCGCCATCGGGCGTTCGCCCTGGAACACGCGGATCGTCACGGCCGACTGGTTGTCGTCGGCGGTCGAGAAGGTCTGCGAGCGCTTGGTCGGGATCGTGGTGTTGCGTTCGATCAGCGGGGTGAACACACCGCCCAGGGTCTCGATGCCCAGGGTCAGCGGGGTCACGTCCAGCAGCAGCACGTCCTTGACGTCGCCCTGCAGCACGCCGGCCTGAACGGCCGCGCCCAGCGCCACGACTTCGTCGGGGTTGACGCCCTTGTGGGGTTCGCGACCGAAGAAGTCCTGCACCGCCTGCTGGACCTTGGGCATGCGGCTCATGCCGCCGACCAGGATCACTTCGTCGATGTCGCTCTTCTTCAGGCCCGCGTCCTTGAGGGCCTGTTCGCACGGACCGATGGTGCGGGAGATCAGGTCGTCGACCAGGGCTTCCAGCTTGGCGCGCGACAGCTTGATGTTCAGGTGCAGCGGACCCGAGGCGTTCATGCTGATGAACGGCAGGTTCACTTCGTATTGAGCGGTGCTCGACAGTTCCTTCTTGGCCTTTTCGGCCTCTTCACGAAGGCGCTGCAGGGCCAGCTTGTCCTTGCGCAGGTCGACGCCCTGCTCCTTCTTGAACTCGTCGGCCAGGTAGTCGACGATCCGAAGGTCGAAGTCCTCGCCGCCCAGGAAGGTGTCGCCGTTCGTCGACTTCACCTCGAAGACGCCGTCGCCGATTTCCAGGATCGACACGTCGAAGGTGCCGCCGCCCAGGTCGTAGACGGCGATCTTCTTGTTGTTGTCCTTGTCCAGGCCATAGGCCAGGGCCGCGGCGGTCGGCTCGTTGATGATGCGCAGGACTTCCAGACCGGCGATCTTGCCGGCGTCCTTGGTGGCCTGACGCTGGGCGTCGTTGAAATAGGCCGGAACCGTGATGACCGCCTTGGTCACCGGCTCGCCCAAGTGCGCCTCGGCGGCTTCCTTCATCTTCTGCAGAATGAAAGCCGAGACTTCCTGCGGGCTGTAGTCCTTGCCATGCGCCCGGACCCAGGCGTCGCCGGTCGGGCCCTTGACGATCTCGTAGGGCACCATGCCCTTGTCCTTCTCGACCACGGGATCGCTGGCGGTGCGGCCAATCAGGCGCTTGATCGCGAACAGCGTGTTGGTCGGGTTGGTCACGGCCTGGCGCTTCGCCGGCTGACCGATCAGGCGCTCGCCGTCTTCCTGGAAGGCGACCACCGACGGGGTGGTGCGAGCGCCCTCGGCGTTCTCGATCACCTTGGGGGTCTTGCCGTCCATGATGGCCACGCACGAGTTCGTGGTGCCAAGGTCGATGCCGATAATCTTGCTCATTCTAGTACCTGTTCGCTCCTTTTAGGCGGACGGCGGTGACGAGGGCCTTCTCGGAAGCGCCCCGGTTTTTCTCGTACCGTCCCCGGTGGGTTCGCACGCTCTACTGTTGGTTTCCACACTCTACCCGTCGACAAAAGTCGAGCGGGCGAAATGCGTTGTTCGAAGTTGACGAACCCGTCAACCCCGCTTCGCAGCCGGATATGGGGGATGGTGGTCAGCGCGCAAGCCCATAACCCCATGCGACAAGGGGGAATCTCATATCCCGCCCCAGAAAAAAGGCCGCACCCTTTCGAGTGCGGCCCAAAAAGATATCGTGTTATCCGAGATTTAGCCGACTTTGGCGACCCAGGCGGTGATGGCCGGAAGGCGCAGCTGGCGGATCTTGGCGCGGTTCACCACCGCGGCGGCGGCCTTGTCGGCCTCCTTGCGCGAGCCCTCGGCCAGGTTGGCGGCGGCATAGGCCTTGATCTTGTCGGCCGTGGCCGGGTTCGACGAGGCGGCCCCCAGGCCGGGGATGAACTTGGTGCGCGAGCTGGAATCGACCTTGTCGTTGACTGCGTCCTTGTTGGCCACGGCCCAGTCGAAGGTCATGTCCGGATGGTTCTGGGCGACCTTCGAGATCATGGTGCTGGACAGGGTCTCGCCCGGCTCGGTCGTCAGGGCCAGAGCCAAGGCCTTTTGGGCCAGGCTCTCGTCCTCGGCCGAGGCCAGCAGCGTGTACAGCTGGTTGCGGATCAGCGGCGTCTTCTCGGCCTGGGCCTGGGCATGGATCGTGTCCCAGGTCGGGGCGTCGGCGTGCTTGGCCACGACACCCAGGATGGTCTTGCGCAGCGGGCCGGGGATGGCGCTGGGGTCGGTCTTGTCGGCGGCGAAGCGGCGCGTGGCCTCGGCCACCACCTCGGCGTCGCCCAGGCCGCCCAGCGTCCCGATCAGGTCGGCGCGCAGGATGGCGACATTGTCGGGCTCGCCAGCCTTGGCGGTCCAGCCCACCTTGGCCAGCAGCGGCTTCAGCTGGGCGATGGCCAGCTTGCGGAACGCGGCGCGCTCGGCGGCCTGGCCTTCGTAATAGCCGTCGATGGCCGAGAAGGTGGCGGCGACCTTGGACAGCACCTGCGGGTCGGTGTCGGCGGGCGTGGCCTTGGCCAGCTCAAGGAAGTCGGTGGCGGGCTGGTAGCCGGCCAGGCCCATCGACCAGACGTCGGACATCACGCCCAGCTGGTCGATCGATGGCAGCTTGGCGAAATTCTGGACGATGCCGGTGAAACGCTCAGGACCGTACAGGACGCGGTAGTAGCCGCTCTGGCCGGCGTTGACGACAACCGGGCCGCAGCCCTGGACCGTGACCGAGCCCTTGCCGCCGGTGACCAGGGTCTTGGCCTCGCCGCCGCCCAGGGCCTCGACCGTGACGGGGACGCGCCAGGTCAGCGGCTTCTTGTCGGGCAGGTCCTTGCTGAACTCGCCCTGGGTCAGGGCCAGGGTGGTCTTGCCGGCCGCGCAGGTCGCGCTGTCGACGGTGATCAGCGGCACGCCGGGCTGCAGGGTGAAGTCGTGGGCGATGGCGGTGATCGGCTTCTTGGCCGCCGCCTCGACGGCCTTCCACAGGTCGTCGCTGACCGTGTTGCCGTGGTTGTGCGTCTTCATGTAGGCGCGCACGCCGTCGCGCCAGGCGTCGTGGCCCACATAGCTTTCCAGCATGCGGATCACGGCCTCGCCCTTCTGGTAGGTGATGCCGTCGAAGGCCTGGCTGGCCTGTTCGACGGTCTCGACGTGCTGCACCACCGGATGGGTGGTTTGGAGGGCGTCCAGGCCCATGGCGTATTCACGCCCGCCCACCGCGGTCAGGGCGGCGTTCCATTCCGGGTGGAAGTGCTCGGTCGCCCGGCCTTCCATCCACGAGGCGAAGCCTTCGTTCAGCCACAGGTCGTCCCACCAGGCCATGGTGACCAGGTCTCCGAACCATTGGTGGGCCATCTCGTGGGCGACGGTGGTGAAGACGTTCTGCTTGTCGGTCTCGGTCGAGATTTTCGGGTCCAGCAGCAGGGCGTATTCGAAGTAGAAAATCGCCCCCCAGTTCTCCATGGCGCTGAAGAACTGGCTGCGGCCCGGGGCGGCGATGTTGTCCAGCACCGGTAGCGGATAGGGCGTGCCGAAATAGTCGTTGTACCAGGGCAGGATGTCGGCGGCCGCTTTCAGAGCGAACTGCGCCTTGGGGATGTCGCCCTTCTTGGTGACCACGCCGACGTCCGCGCCGGCCGCCTTGACCGAAGCGCGGTCGAACTCGCCCAGGCCGAAGAACAGCAGATAGGTCGACATCTTCGGCGACGCAGCGAACTTGACGAGCGTTTTGCCGCCGCCGAGGTCCTTGGACGAGGCGATGGGCATGTTGCCCAGGGCCATCTGGCCGGTCGGGATCGTCGCCTCGACGCTGTAGGTGGCCTTGTAGAACGGCTCGTCCCACGAGGGGATGAAGCGACGGGCGTCGGAGTTCTCGAACTGGGTGTAAAGCGCGCGCTTCTTGCCGGTCTCGGTCTCGTAGTCGAGCGCGAACAGGCCGGCGGCCTGCTTGTAGATCTTGCCGGCATAGTCGATCGACAGGACGTACTTGCCCTTGGCCAGCGGCTTGGCGAACGTGAAGGCGGCGGTCTGGGCGTCTTCGTCGGTCTTGATCGTAGCCGCACCGATACCCGCGATCTCGGCCTTGGCGAAGGTCAGGTCGGCGGCCTGCAGGGTCACGGTGGCGGTCGGCTCGATCACCTCGATGGCGATCTTGACCTTGGCGGTGAAGGTCAGCTTGTCGGCGTCGGGCGTAAACGCCAGATCATAGTGCGAGGGCCGAACGTTGCGCGGTAGCTGGGTCGTCACGGTCGCGAAGGTCGCGCCCTTGGAGCCCATCGAAGCGGCGGGCGCTAGCTTCGGCTTGGCCTTCGCGGCCGGGGCGGCGGAAACGCTCCCGGCGGCCAACAAAATCACGGCCATGGCCGCGGAGGACATAAGACGACGCATGTTCGGTCCTAATATGGAAAAATTGTCCGGCCCCCTCAGCCGGCGGCGCAAACCAACACCTTTCGTCCCTATGCCGCGCGTTAAATTTCAGCAATGTTTCAGTCACTGACCGTTGTTCCCGGTTTCGACCTCTGGCCGGGGCTTTTGGACCCCGCCGCCCAGACGGCTCTGGTCGACGCCGTCATGGCCGCCGCCGACGCCGCGCCCTTCGCCCACTACGGCACGGCCTATGGCAAGGCGATGAGCGTGGCCATGACCGCGTTCGGCCCTTTGGGCTGGACCAGCGATCCCTCCGGCTACCGCTACGCCGAGCGCCATCCGGGCACGGGCGCGGCCTGGCCGACCATGCCGCCCGCGCTGCTGGAGCTGTGGGCCAAACTCGGCGATCCGGAAACGCCGCCGGACTCGTGTCTGATCAACCTCTATCGCGGCGACGCCCGCATGGGCCTGCACCAGGATCGCGACGAGGCCGACCCGGCCTTTCCGGTCCTGTCGGTCTCGCTGGGCGACACGGCGGTGTTCCGGATCGGCGGGACCAGCCGCAAGGACCCGACGCGGAGCCTGAAACTGAGCTCGGGCGACGTCTGCCGGCTGTCGGGGCCCGCGCGGCTGGCCTTCCACGGGGTGGATCGGATCCTGGCGGGGTCGTCGGGACTGGTTCCGGGCGGCGGGCGGATCAATTTGACGCTGCGGCGGGCGCGATAACTTTCGCTGTCATCCCGGGCGAAGCCCCGGGACCGCCGGGACCGCCGGCGCTTGCCGCGGTCCCGGCTCGGCGCGCCCCGCGCTTGGCCGGGATGACGGCCTACAAGGAAAAAAGGGCTGCCCTTTCGAGCAGCCCCTTCCAATTCAAACCCCGGAAACCGGTGTCCCGGCCTCGCCCGGATCAGCCGCGCAGCTTGCGCGTGATGACTTCCAAGTCGTGGTTCAGGGCGCTGTCCTCGGCGCGCAGGGCCTCGATCCGGCGCACGGCGTGCAGGACGGTGGTGTGGTCGCGGCCCCCGAAGCGGCGGCCGATGTCCGGCAGCGAACGGGTGGTCAGCTGCTTGGCCAGCCACATGGCGGCCTGGCGCGGACGGGCTACGGCGCGATTGCGGCGCTCGCTGAGCAGGTCGACCTGCTTCATGCCGTAGTGCTCGGACGTGGCCTTCTGGATGTCGTCGATGGTGATGCGCTTCTCGCCCGACCGCAGATGCGGCCGCAGGATCGCCTGGACCTCGTCGAGGGTCATGCGCGACAGGCCTTCGCCGGCGCGGGCCGACAGGGTGTTCAGCGCGCCCTCCAGCTCGCGGACGCTGTCGGTGAAGCGGTCGGCCAGGAACTGCAGCACGTCGGGGCGCATGGTCGGCTCGAAGCCGTGGGCGGCCGACAGGGTCTGGATCTTGCGCTCCAGGATGCCCAGGCGCAGCGAGCGGTCGGCCGGCTCCAGGCCGCAGACCAGGCCCGCCGACAGGTGTGAGCGCAGGTGGGCGTCCATCTCGGTCATGGCCGACGGCGGACGGTCCGACGAGAACACGACGCGGCGGCCTTCCTCGACCAGGGCGGTCAGCGTGTGGAACAGCTCTTCCTGGGTCGACTGCTTGCCGGCGATGAAGTGGACGTCGTCGATGATCAGCAGGTCGGCGGCGCGCAGCTCTTCCTTGAAGGCCGCCGTCTGGCGATCCATCAGGGCGCGCACGAAGGTCGACAGGAAGCGCTCGGCGGTCAGATAGACCACGCGCTTTTCCGGCGCGTTGCGCATGGCTTCCCAGGCCAGGGCGTTCAGCAGGTGGGTCTTGCCGAAGCCGTAGGGGCCGTGGAACAGCACGGGATTGAAGTGGCCGTCGGCCCAGTTGGCGATCCGGCGCGCCACGGCGTGGGCGAATTCGTTGGCGGGACCCGGGACGAAGGTCTCGAAGGTGAAGCGTTCCTGCAGGCCTTGGGTGCGCGGCGACTTGGCGCTCGGCGCCGGCGCATCGCTGGACACGGGCAGGACGATCTCGATCGGCTCGGCGGCGGCCTTGGGGGCGTCGACATAGGCGACGCCGGAACCGACCTGGGCGGCCTCGAACTCCAGGCGCGACTTCAGGTCGATGCGACGGCTGGTCGGATCGTTGGCCGCCCACAGCTCGCCAATGCGGCGCCAGGCGCTGCGGCGGACCCAGTCGCGGGCGATGCCCGTCGGCGTCACCAGCACGACGTCGCCGGTCGCGGCCTCACGCAGCATCGCCGGCGCGATCCACGACCCGAAGGCCGCATCGCCCAACTCGCGTTTCAACGCCACGCACACCTTCGACCACACGATCGCGGCCGGCTCGCAAGCCGCCGTCGAAATCGCCGCCGAGAAGTCCTGGCTGGCCACCCCGCCCTTCATCGTCATTCGTCCACCGCCTCGTACAAAAACAACCGCCGCAACCAATCAGCCGCCCGCCCCCCATGGCGTACGGCCGTCTTCTCAGCACACACAGGTTCTTACCCGGCGACCGCAATGGGTCCGCCGCCGCCTTGTTTTGTTCAAGACTGGAGAAGCGCTGAGACGCTTAAACTAGCCAGCGGACCCCGCCGGTCAAACGGAAAACTTGCGTCCGATCGCGGATATTTCTGTTGACTCGCGAGACCCCCTCGCCTGGCAAGGGAATAGTGAAGCCAACCCCTCAGATCACAGATTGCAACGTGAGGAACAGAACGTTGGATTCAAAGCAAAAGCCGGTCAGGCGAACCTAACCGGCTTATGTAAATACTTGAATTCCTTGGACGAACAGCGTTCGTCCTAAATCTGGACTAGGCCGCGGCCTTATCCAGCTTCTTCAGGCGAGCGGCCAGGCGCGAGACCTTGCGCGAGCCCGTGTTCGGATGAACGACGCCCTTCGAAACCGCGCGCATCAGCTCCGATTGAGCCTCGACGAAAGCGGCCTTGGCGACGGCGACGTCACCCTTGGCGATCGCGTCTTCGAACTTGCGCAGGAAGGTGCGCACGCGCGAGCGGCGGGCGGTGTTGACTTCGGTGCGGCGAGCGATCTTGCGGATCGCTTTCTTGGCGCCGGGATTATTGGCCATAGGTCGGACCTTCAATGCGGACAGCCGCGCGGGCAGCCGCGAAGCAGAGGAAATCGAGCGCGCGGATATACGGGAAGCGCCGGCCGGGGTCAACGGTCCACAGGCGAAATCCCGCGGACCATCGTGACGCAATCGATTAGCGGCGGATCACGTCCCCTTGAACGCCGGCTTCCGCTTCTCGACAAAGGCCGACATGCCTTCCTTCTGATCGTCGAACGCGAATAGCGAATGGAAYAGGCGACGCTCCAAGGCCACGCCCGTGGTGAGCGTCGTCTCGTAGGCGGCCTCGACCAGTTCCTTGTTCATCGCCACCGCCAGCGGCGACTGGCCGGCGATCTTGGCGGCGACCGCCAGGGTCTCGGCGACCAGGGCGTCGGCCGGGAAGATCCGCGACACCAGGCCCGAGCGCTCGGCCTCGGCGGCGTCCATCATCCGGCCGGTCAGGATCATGTCCATGGCCTTGGACTTGCCGACGAAGCGGGTCAGGCGCTGGGTGCCGCCGATGCCGGGCGCGACGCCCAGATTGATCTCGGGCTGGCCGAACTTGGCGGTGTCGGCGGCCAGGATGAAGTCGCACATCATCGCCAGTTCGCAGCCGCCGCCCAGGGCGTAGCCGGACACGGCGGCGATGATCGGCTTGCGGCACTGCTCGATCGCCCGCGCGCCGGCGGTGAAGAAATCGGCCTTGAACATCTGGGCGTAGGTCTTGTCCGACATCTCCTTGATGTCGGCGCCGGCCGCGAAGGCCTTGGTCGAGCCGGTCAGCACGATGCAGCCCACGGCGTCGTCGGCTTCCGCCGCCGCCAGCGCCTGGGCCAGCTCGCCCAGCAGCTGGGTGTTGAGGGCGTTCAGGGCCTCGGGCCGGTTCAGGCGGATCAAGGTCACGCCGGGCGCGGCCTCGGGCGCCTCGACGATCAGGGTCTGGTAGTCGGCCATCGGCGGGTCTCCTGCTTCAGCGTCGCCTTTATAGAGAGGCGCGCGCCGTTGGGGAGCCCTCGGGCTATCGACGATCCGGTGTCAGCGCTTCTTGCCGAGCTCGGCGGCGATGTCCTTGGTCATGCGGCCGACCTTGCGGTGGGCGGCGGTGATCTGGTCGCGGGTCACGCCCCAGCGCTTCATCCAGTATTCGACGGCCTGACGCTCGGAGAGATCCAGCCGGTCCTTGTCGATGAAGCCGCGCTTGTCCTTGAGGCCGGCCATCAGCGTTGCCCCCAGGGCCTGGAATTGCCGGTGGCGGCGCGGCTGGCCTGCTGGCGCTGGAAGCCGCCGCCTCGCGGCGCCTTGGGCCGAGCGTCGAGCGCGGCCTGCTTCAGGCGCAGGGCTCGCTGCATCGGGGTTTCGTCCTCGGGGATCGGGGCGGGACCGGGTGCGGTGTCGTTCGGGTCGCTCATACGCAGAACCTAACTCAGACCTGGCAAACGGGACAGAAGAAGGTCGACCGTCCCGCCTGGACCTCCCGGGCGATCACGCCCCCGCAGCCCGGCGTCGGACACGGCTCGCCTTCGCGGTCATAGACGCGGAAGCGGTGCTGGAAATAGCCCAGGGCGCCGTCGGCGGCGGCGAAGTCCTTCAGGGTCGAGCCGCCCACCTCGACGGCCTCGGCCAGGACCTCCTTGATCGCGGCGGTCAGTGGCCCCAGGCGCTTCTTGGCGATCCCGCCCGAGGGCTTGAACGGCGAGATGTGGGCCCGGTGCAGAGCCTCGCACACATATATATTGCCGAGGCCCGCGACGGTCTTCTGGTCCAGCAGCAGGGTCTTGGGTCCCTGCTTGCGGTTCTCGAAGGCTTTTTCCAGTGTCTTGACGTCGAAACCATCGCCCAGCGGCTCGGGGCCCATGGCCGCGAACCAGGGGTGGCGGTCGACCCGATCGGTGGCGATCAGATCCATGAAGCCGAACCGGCGGGGGTCGTAATAGGTGATGGTCGCGCCCGCTTCGGTCTCGAAGACCACGTGGGCGTGCTTGTCGTCGGGTGTGACCTCGCGCGCGAAATCCCCCGGCCGAACTGTTCCCTCGGGCGCCGCGATCTCGAAGCGGCCGGTCATCCCCAAATGCATGACCAGGGTGTCGCCCCGGTCCAGCGGGGCCAGGATATATTTGGCCCGGCGGTCCAGGCGCAGGATCTTCGCGCCCGCCAGCCGCTGGACGAACCCTTCGGGCAGCGGGAAGCGCAGGTCGGGGCGGTTGGCGCGGACTCGCGACAGGCGGGCTCCGGCCAGCACCGGCTCCAAGCCCCGGCGGACGGTCTCGACTTCGGGCAATTCGGGCAAGGGTGTTCCTTCGACGCGAGGCGCAAGCTAAGAGCGTCCTGTCATATAGAGAGCGCGGCCCAAAGACGTCATGAGCAACTCCTCCGCCAGCTTTGGTTTCAAGGACGTCGACGCCTCGCAGAAGGCGGGCCTGGTGCGCGGCGTGTTCGACCGCGTCGCCAAGAACTACGACATCATGAACGACCTGATGAGCGGGGGCGTGCATCGCCTGTGGAAGGACGCGGTCGCCGCGCGTCTGAACCCGCAGCCGGGCGAGGTGATCATCGACTGCGCCGGCGGCACCGGCGACATGGCCCGCCGCTTCGCCAAGATGGCTCGCGGCGCCCAGCAGCGGCGCGGCGGTCCGGACGCGACCATCAACATCATCGACTACAACGCCGAGATGATCGCCGCCGGCATCGAGCGCGGCGGCGAGCCCGAGATCACCTGGACGGTCGGCGACGCCCAGCGTCTGCCGCTGCCGGACAACTACGCCAACGCCTATGTGATCTCATTCGGCATCCGCAACGTCACCGACATCGACGCGGCCCTGCGCGAGGCGCGCCGCGTCCTGAAGCCCGGCGGCCGCTTTCTGTGCCTGGAGTTCTCGCGCCCGGTGACCGAAGCCCTGGCCAAGGCCTACGACGCTTACAGCTTCAAGGTCATCCCGCAGGTCGGCGAATGGGTCGCCAAGGACCGCGAGGCCTACCAGTATCTGGTCGAGAGCATCCGCCGCTTTCCCGACCAGCGGACCTTCGCCGGCATGATGGAGACCGCCGGCTTCAAGCGGGTGAGCTTCACCAATTTCACCGGCGGCGTGGCGGCCCTGCATCAGGGCTGGGCGCTTTAGACCCGTGGCCGGCCTGTCCGCCTTCTGGCGTCTGACCGGCGCGGGCTGGGCCCTGGTCCGGGCCGACGCCCTGGTCCCGCGCGAGGTCGAGCCGCTGTTGCCGCCGTCGGCCAAGCTGGCCGGGCGGCTGCTGCGCCTGTTCGCCGGTCCAGCGGCCAAGCGAGGACGGCCGGGCGAGCGCCTGGCCCGCGTGTTGGAAAAGCAGGGTCCGGCCGCGATCAAGATGGGCCAGTTCCTGTCGACCCGGGCCGACATCTTCGGGACCGCCTTCGCCGAGGACCTCTCGCACCTGAAGGACCGGCTGGCGCCGTTCCCGTTGGCCGAGGCCAAGGCCGAGATCGTCCGCAATCTCGGCAAGCCGCTGACGGACGTCTATGCCGAGATCGGCGAGCCGGTCGCCGCCGCCTCCCTGGCCCAGGCCCATCCGGCGGTGCTGCTGGACGGTCGCAAGGCGGCGGTGAAGGTGCTGCGCCCAGGCATCGAACGCCAGGTGGCCCAGGACACCGCCGTACTGCGCCTGGCCGCCCGCCTGGCCGAGAGGCTGGCTCCTGCCTCGCGCCGCCTGCGGCCGATCGAATTCGTCGAGGTGGTGATCCGGTCTCTCGACCTCGAGATGGATCTGCGCTTCGAGGCCGCCGGCTGCGCCGAGCTGGGCGAGGCGATGGCGACCGATTCCTACATGCGCGCCCCGCTGGTCTGCTGGGAGGGCGTCGGCAAGCGGGTCCTGACCCTGACCTGGGCTGAGGGCGTACCGCTGTCCGACCCGGCCGCCCTGACCCTGCCAGGCCTGGACCACAAGGCTCTGGCCGAGAACGTCACCCGCGGCTTCCTCGCCCAGGCACTCGACCACGGCCTGTTCCACGCCGACCTGCACGAGGGCAACCTGTTCGTCGCCGCACCGTCCGCGGTCGTGGCCGTCGACTACGGCATCCTCGGGCGCCTGGGACCTGGTGAGCGCCGCTACCTAGCCGAGATCCTCTACGGCTTCCTGAATCGCGACTACGCGCGGGTCGCCAAGGTCCATTTCGACGCCGGCTATGTCCCCGCCCACCAGGATGTCGACGCCTTCGCTCAGGCCCTGCGGGCGGTCGGCGAGCCGGTGTTCGGCCGCAACGCCCGCGACGTCTCGATGGGCCGCCTGCTGGCCCAGCTGTTCGAGATCACCGCCCTGTTCGACATGGCCCTGCGGCCAGAACTGGTCCTGCTGCAGAAGACCATGGTCACCGTCGAGGGCGTGGCGCGCCGCATCGACCCGACCCACGACCTGTGGGCCGCCGCCGACCCGGTGGTGCGCCGCTGGATCGGCCGCGAACTGTCGCCCGCCGCCAAGGCCAAGGACTTCGCCGACGAGGCCCTGCGCGCGATCAGGGCTTTAGCCCGTCTCGCCGACGCCCCGCCGGCGTCGCCCCCGGTGGTGTTCGAGCGCGACCACACCTGGCCGCTGCTGTGGTTCCTGGTCGGCGCGGCTACGGCCGGTGCGGCCTTCGTCACTGGCCTGCTGCTGGCGCCGTAACGGCTAGCCGTTCTCGGCCAGCTCTCGGTCGCGCTTCTTCGACGCCGAGGCCCGGCGCGCCTCACGGGACTTCTGTTCGTCCCAATAGGCCGCGCCTTCATCCGGCTTGAACATCGTGCGCGGCGCGCCTTCGCGCGACACCACCGCGAAGACGTTGTCCTTCGGGTCATAGATCAGCAGGTCGCCGTTGGACCGTTTCAGCGTCTCGACGCCCTTAGGCGGATCGCTGATGAAGGCGTGGACCTTGGCCACATAGTCATCAGCCGACTTGGCCTCGAACGTCGCGCCGTTTCGCTCGAACGAGCGCTGGGCGTTCTCCTCGGCCGAGCGGGTCCGGTTGGCCGCCCAATAAGGCTTGCCCGCCACCAGCTTGACCGGCGCGTCGCGCGGATCACTCCGCCGGCCGCTGTCGCCGCCGCCCGTATCCGTCGCCGGCGAGGTTCCCTCGACGCTGGCCCGTTCGCCCGCCTTGGGCGCCTTCACGGCCGAGGCGCCGCTGTCGCAGGCCGACAGGCCAGCCGCCAGCAGGACCGTCACGGCGGCCCCGAAGAGACGCCGCCTTAAGAGATGTCGCGCAATCTTCATGATCGTGTTCGCCCCATTGCTCTACCTTTACGTTTATTGAACGAAAGCGGAACACGAGTCGAGTCCCTATCTTCGGGCTGGCGCTTTGTCCCGCGGATGGGCATGTGCTGGGGCGAACGACACGCCAGAAGCGGAGCGCGACGTGGACGACGGGAACAGAGGCGAGAAGCGGGTTCTTCTGATCGTCGGCGGCGGGGTCGCGGCCTACAAGGCGCTGCTGCTGACCCGACTGCTGCGCAAGGCGGGCGTCGGCGTACGGCCGATCCTGACCAAGGCCGGGGCCGAGTTCGTCACGCCGCTGTCCCTCGCCGCCCTGGCCGAGGACAAGGTCTATGACGACCTGTTCTCGCTGACTGACGAGGCCGAGATGGGCCATATCGAGCTGTCGCGCTCGGCCGACCTGGTGGTCGTGGCCCCGGCGACGGCCGACTTGATCGCCAAGGCCGCCAACGGCCTGGCCGGAGACCTGGCCTCCACCACCCTGCTGGCCACCGACAAGCCGGTGCTGATGGCGCCGGCCATGAACGTGCGGATGTGGCTGCACCCGGCCACCCAGCGCAATATCAACACCCTGAAGGCGGACGGCGTCAGCTTCGTGGGTCCCGACGAGGGGGCCATGGCCTGCGGCGAGTTCGGACCCGGACGCCTGGCCGAGCCTGAAGAGATCTTCGCGGCGATCATCGCCATGCTTGAAGGTCCCGCTGGCCGGCCCCACGAGCGCCCATTGGCCGGCAAGCGCGCCCTGGTCACCGCTGGCCCGACTTTCGAGCCGATCGATCCGGTGCGCGGGATCACCAACCGTTCCAGCGGCAAGCAGGGCTTCGCCATCGCCGAGGCGCTGGCCAAGCTGGGCGCCGAGGTCACCCTGATCGCCGGACCGGTCGCCCTACCGACCCCGGTCGGCGTCACCCGCATCGACGTCGAGACCGCCCGCCAGATGCTGGCCGCCAGCCAAGCCGCCCTGCCCGCCGACGTCGGCGTCTTCGTGGCCGCCGTCGCCGACTGGCGCGTCGATGAGGCGTTCGGGACCAAGCTGAAGAAGGAAAAGGGCGGCCCGCCGGCCCTGACCTTCGTCGAGAACCCCGACATCCTGGCCACCCTCTCGGCCACCGGACCGCGACGGCCGAAGCTGGTCGTCGGCTTCGCGGCAGAGACCGACCACGTCGAGGACCACGCCCGCGCCAAGCTGGCCCGCAAGGGCTGCGACTGGATCATCGCCAATGACGTCACCGAGCCCGGCGTAATGGGCGGCGGCGAGAACGCCGTGCTGCTGGTCACCAAGGACAAGACCGAGCGCTGGGATCGCGCCGCCAAGGATGTGGTCGCCGCCCAGATCGCCCAAAGGATCGCCCAGGCTCTCGCCTAGCCCTCTGGCCTGAGGCCCGGCAAATCAGCTACAGCCGGGCGGTCTTCCAAGATCCAGGAACCGCCCGCATGTCCGCCATCCCCGCCGGCCTCGCCATCCGCTTCAAGCGTTGGGAAGGCAATGCCGACCTGCCGGTTCCGCACTACGCCACCGCCGGGGCGGCGGGTTTCGACCTGCGCGCCTCCGTGCCTGAAGCCGAGCCGATCGTGCTGAAGCCCGGCTCGCGCTGCATGGCCCCGACGGGCTTTTCGGTGGCGGTCCCCGACGGCTGGGAGATGCAGGTGCGGCCGCGCTCGGGCCTGGCCTTCAAGAACGGCGTCACCGTGGTCAACGCGCCCGGCACCGTCGACAGCGACTATCGCGGCCAGGTCTGCGTGCTGCTGATCAATCTGGGCGAAGAGGACTTCACGATCCGCCGGGGCGACCGCATCGCCCAGGGCGTCATCGCCGCGGCCCCACAATGGCCGCTGATCGAGGTCGAGGATCTGGACGCGACCGATCGCGGCGCCGGCGGCTTCGGTTCGACGGGGGTCTAGCCCCCAGCGTGCGCGGCCCGCAGACCCAATACCAGATAGCCGCCAAAGCCGGCGGCGAAGGCGCCTGCCGCCATCCAGAGCACTGGGCGGATCATGTCCAGCGGCGACTGGCCAATCGGGGGATGGGACTTCATCTGAACCTCCTGCGACCTGGAGCTGGGCCGGCGGGAACTCGCCGGAGGAGATACGCGCTCCGGGCCGCATGGTTGCGTCGGGGAACGGCTTTTACTGTGCCGTGATTCCGGCCCAAGCGGAAATTCGGCGCGGCCGCGCCGGGCGATCTCGCGCTTCCGAGTAGAGCGGGATCTATCCGGACACGGATCATTTCTAAAAGCGCCGCCGACAGGTATAGATCACCGCGTCAAAACGTCGCGACTCGTAAAGGCCCTTACTCTACTTGGATTGGCGACAGGTTCGGAACTCCGAACCTCGCCTAACAGCGGTCTTTATTGAAATCGTGCCGGTTTATTAACCGTGCTGGGGCAGTTGTTGCTGGACGACGAGATCCAGGACACCGCTCATGTCTAATCTGAAGGTTGCGCACAAGCTCTTGCTGGCATTCGCGATGCTGGTGGCCGGCGTCATCGCCGCCGGCGCGCTGGTCGCGTTCAGCATGGCCTCGATCCAGAAGATCACGGCGTTGAACGCGCGCAGCTACGCCTATGTCGACGCAATCGGCGACACGACGGGAGCCTTGGTCGAGGAGCAGAACGCCGTGCGCGGCTATGTCGCCAGCCTGGACGCCTCGTTCCTGAAGAAGCGCGCCAAGTACGGCGCTGAGTACGAGGCGGCTTTCACACGCCTTCAAGCCGGGGCCGAGGGCGCCGACCAGAAAGCCCGCATTGACGCCCTGAGCGCGGCCGTCGCGGTGTTTCACGGTGAGATCGACAAGCAGATCGCCGACGCCGACAATCCCGCGACCCTGGAAGCGGCGCGCCGGGAGATCGCCTCCACCGGCCGCCTGACCGCTAGCCGGAAGGCGCTGGAGGCCATGGCGAAGGTCGAGGACCAGCAGTTGACCGCCCGCGCCGCGCGACAGGCCAAGGCCTTCCGCGCCGGCCTTTTCACCCTGGCCGGCGGCGGCGGCGTGGCCATCGGGGTGGCGATCTTGATGGGCTGGCTGCTGTCGAACGCCATCGCCGCGCCGGTCACCGCCATGACCGCGGCCATGCGCCGCCTGGCCGGCGGCGATAACACCGTCGATGTGCCGGCCGTCGGCCGCAAGGACGAGATCGGCGGCATGGCTGACGCCGTCCTGACCTTCAAGGACGCCGCGATCGAGAAAATCCGCCTGGAGGGCGTGGCCGCCGACCAGCGCGCCGAGGCCGAGCGCCAGCGCGAGACCGGCGACGCCGAACGCCAGGCCAACGCCCGTGAGCAGACCCTGGTCGTCTCCCGCGTCGGCGAAGGCCTCGAAGCCTTGGCGAGCGGCGATCTCACCGTTCGCCTGAACGAGGCCTTCCCGCCCGCCTATCGCAAGCTGCAGGGCGATTTCAACGCGGCCATGGATCAGCTGGCCCAGACCATGGTCGTGATCAACGGCGCGGTCGGCGGCATCCAAGCCGGTTCGGGCGAGATCAGCCATGCGGCCGACAACCTGTCCAAGCGCACCGAACAGCAGGCGGCCAGCCTGGAAGAAACCGCCGCCGCTCTGGACCAGATCACCGCCACGGTCCGCCGCACGGCCGACGGCGCGAGCAGCGCCCGCCGCACGGTCGACCTCGCCCGCAAGGACGCCGAGACGGGCGGCGAGGTCGTCGACCGCGCCGTCGCCGCCATGGGCCAGATCGAATCCAGCTCGCGCGAAATCGGCGCCATCATCGGCGTGATCGACGAGATCGCCTTCCAGACCAACCTTCTGGCCCTGAACGCCGGCGTCGAAGCCGCCCGCGCGGGCGAGGCCRGTCGCGGCTTCGCGGTCGTCGCCCAAGAGGTGCGGGCCCTGGCCCAGCGCTCGGCCGAGGCCGCCAAGGAAATCAAGGCGCTGATCAACGCCTCGACCCGGCAGGTCGACGAGGGTGTCAGCCTCGTCGGCGAAACGGGCGAGGCCCTGGGCCGGATCATCGCCGGCGTGCAGGACATCAACCGCATCGTCGCCGAGATCGCCGCTTCCGCCGCCGAGCAGTCGACCGGCCTGCAGCAGGTCAATACCGCCGTGAACCAGATGGACCAGGCCACACAACAGAACGCGGCCATGGTCGAGGAAAGCACCGCCGCCAGCCACGCGCTCTCGAACGAGGCGCGGGAACTGGGTCGCCTGGTGCAGCGCTTCCGCCTCGCCGAAAGCGGCCAAAACCAGCGAGGCAAGACCCGTCACGCCGCCTGAGATCGGCGGCGTCAACAAACCTTCGCCGAAAACTTTTCCAGTCGTCGTTGATTTTTGGACGACTGCGTCCATTTATCCCTTGAAGCGCGCGTCGGAGGGGACTATCCGGCGCGCTTGAAGCCGTTCGACAAGGGTTTGGGTCATGGCGTCGCCTGAAAATTCCGTGGGCGTGAAAACCGCGGGTCACAAGAAGCTGGTTCCGGTGGTCGTGGGCGGGGTCGTCCTGGCCGGCGTGCTGGTCGGAGGGACCCTGTGGTTTCTCGACAAGCAGCGCTATGAAGCCACCGACAACGCCTTCGTCCAGGCCGACACCGTGCAGGTCAGCCCGCAGGTTTCCGGCTATGTCGCCGAGGTGCTGGTGGCCGACAACCAGCGCGTCGAGGCCGGCCAGGTGCTGGCCAAGATCGACCCATCGACCTTCCAGGCCCGCCTCGACCAGGCGATCGCCAATGCCGGCGCCGCCGACGCGGCCATCCACGCCATCGACGACAAGTCGAGCCTCGAGCAGGCGATGATCGCCCAGAAGGCCGCCGGCGTGACTAGCGCCCAGGCCGACGCTGGCCGCGCCAAGGCCGACCTTGAGCGTTACGACGCCCTGGCCAAGCAAGGTTGGGTCTCGCAGCAGAAGGTCCAGACCGAACGCGCCGGCGCCACCCAGACCGCCGCCGGCGTCCTCAGCGCCCAGGCGGCCCTCGAGGCCGAACGCCGCGCCGCCCAGTCGCTGGGCTCGGCCAAGGCCCAGACCATCGCCCAGGCCGCCGCCGCCCACGCCGCCGTGCAGCAGGCCAGGCTGGACCTGGAGCGCACCGTGATCCGCGCGCCGGTCGGCGGCGTGGTCGGCGCCCGCTCGGTCCGCCCGGGTCAGTTGGTCCAGCCGGGTGTCGCCCTGATGTCGGTGGTGCCGCTAGGCCAGGCCTATATCGTCGCCAACTTCAAGGAGACCCAGGTCTCGCGCATCCGCGTGGGCCAGCCGGTCGAGATCAAGGCCGACGCGTTCGGCAAGCAGAAGATCGTTGGCAAGGTCGACAGCTTCGCCCCCGCCACCGGCCAGGAGTTCGCCCTGATCCCAGTCGAGAACGCGGTCGGCAACTTCACCAAGATCACCCAGCGCTTGCCGGTGAAGATCGTGGTCGATCGCAGCCAGCTGGGCGCGGCCCTGCGTCCCGGCCTGTCGGTCGAGATCAAGGTCGACGTCCGCGACCGCTCGGGCCTCTCGTTCGCCGAGGCCGGCCAAGCCATGCCTCAGGTCGCCCGCCAGGGCGTGGCGCGCTAGGGGCGGACGCGTCATGACCGACGCCGTCCTCCCCGCGTCTTCGGCGCCCGCCGCGCCCGAGATCAACTGGACCAAGCTGTTCCTCGGCTTCGGGGCCATGGTCATCGGCCAGTTCATGGCCATCCTCGACATCCAGATCGTGGCGGCCTCGCTGCCGCAGATCCAGGCTGGCGTCGGAGCCAGCACCGACCAGATCAGCTGGATCCAGACCGCCTATCTGATCCCGGAAGTCGTGATGATCCCACTGTCGGGATATCTGTCGCGGCTTTGGGGCACCCAACGCCTCTACCTGATCTCGTGCACCGGCTTCATCATCATGAGCGTACTGACGGGCCTCAGCTCGTCGATCGACATGATGATCCTGACCCGGGCCCTGCAGGGCTTCATCGGCGGGGCGATGATCCCGACGGTGTTCGCCGTGGCCTTCACCGCCTTCCCGCCCGAGCGGCGCATCACCGCCAGTGTCATCATGGGCCTGATCGTCACCCTGGCGCCGACCGTGGGTCCCACCTTGGGCGGCCACCTGACCGAGGCGCTGTCCTGGCGCTGGCTGTTCTTCATCAACGTGCCGACCGGCCTGATCGTGCTGTTCGGCGTCTATCGCTGGGCCGATTTCGACAAGGGCGATCCCAGCCTGTCGAAAGGCTTCGACTGGTTCGGCCTGGCGGTGATGGCGATCTTCCTGATGAGCATGCAGTTCGTGCTGGAAGAAGGCGCCAAGGACGACTGGTTCGACGACACCGCCATCCTGTGGCTGACCGTGGTCGCCGTCCTGGGCGGCGTGACCTTCATCTGGAGGCAACTGACCTACCGCAACCCGATCGTGGAGCTGCGCGCCTTCGCCAACCGAAACTTCACCGTCGGTGTGCTGATGACTGCCGTCTCTGGGGCCAGCCTGTTCGGCGGCACTTTCCTGCTGCCGCAGTTCCTGGGCCGCGTGCGCCACTATTCGGCGTCCGAAGTCGGCACGACGATGGTCGTCTCGGGTCTGTCGATGTTCCTCACCGGCCCGATCGCCGGGCGCCTGGTGCGCAAGACCGACCCGCGCGTGCCGATGTTCATCGGCTTTCTTTTGGCCGGCTGGGGCATGTACATGGCCCACGCCGTGACCAAGGACTGGGGTTTTTGGGAATTCGCGGGCGTTCAGGCTTGCCGGGGCGTCGGGGTCATGATCGCCATGATCGCGACCCAGCAGATCACGATGAGCACCCTGCCGCCACACATGGTCAAGAACGCCTCGGGCATCGTGAACCTCTCGCGCAACACCGGCGGGGCGATCGGCCTCGCCCTGCTGGCCACCTCGATCACCCAGCAGACCGCGCTCTACTACGACGACATGACCTCGAAGGTGATGCAGGGCGGAGCAACGGCCAACATGATGGCCGGCCTGACCGAGCGCATGATGCAGCTGGGCGTCGCCGATCCCGGCGGCGCGGCGCGCAAGGCTATCGGCGGCATGATGCAGCAGCAGGCCACGGTGATGGCCTTCGGCGACAGCTTCACCCTGCTGGCCATCGGCTGCTTCGTCGCCGCCGGCGTCTCGCTGCTGGCCGCGCCGGTCAGGAACGCTCCCCCGCCGCCTTCGGACGCCCACTGATATGCCCCGCGTTCCCGGACAGATCGACGTCGCCAAGACCGAGGCCATCCTCGACGCCGCCGTCGAGGTGATCGGCGAGCGCGGCCTGGCCGCGCCGATGGAGGCGATCGCCCGCCGGGCGGGGGTCTCCAAGCAGACCGTCTACAACCACTACGGATCCAAGGCCGAGCTGATGCGGGCTCTGATGCAGCGCCGGGTTGACGCCATCACCGCCTCGCTCCGCGAGCCCGGGGCGGTGGACAATCCGACCGCGACCCTTGAGGCCTATGCGCGCTCGGTTCTGGAGACGGTGATCACAAACAAGAACTATTCAATGCTGCGCGTGATCATCCTGGGCTCGGGCGAGATGCCCGATGTCGCCCGGGAGGTCTTCGAGGCCGGCCCCCTCGCCGCGCGCCGGCAGTTGGCGGCATTCCTGAAGACCGAAACCGAGCTTGGCCGCATGAAGGTCGAGGACTTCGACCAGGCGGCGGAGTTCTTCTCCGGCATGGTCATGGGCCAGAACCAGCTGCGCTCGCTGCTGCGCCTGCCGTCCGACAAGACCCCCGAACAGTTCGGCCGCCTCGCACGGGAAGCGGCCGAACGTTTCATGCGGGCCTACGCCCCGTAAGCCGCAAAAATCCTGTCATCCCGGCCGCAGCGAAGCGGAGAGTCGGGACCGCCACAGGCTCGGAGCTTCCGGCGGTCCCGGCTCGGCGCGCTGCGCGCTTGGCCGGGATGACAGTAAACTTTACGCCTCCTCGGCGTCCGGCATGCCCATCATGTGGAAGCCGGCGTCGACGTGGACGACTTCGCCCGTGGTCGATTTGCCCAGGTCCGAGGCCAGCCACAGTGCGCAGCCGGCGACGCCTTCCATCGAGGTGTCTTCCTTCATGGCGCTGAACGCCCGGCCTTGGGCGATCATGCCACGGCCGCCGGCGATGCCGGCCAGGGCCAAGGTTCGCATGGCCCCCGCCGAGATGGCGTTGGCGCGGATGCCCTTCGGCCCCAGGTCGCGGGCGATGTAGCGGGTGGAGGCTTCCAGCGCCGCCTTGGCCACCCCCATGGTGTTGTAGTTCGGGATGGTCCGCTCCGACCCCAGATAGGTCATGGTGATCAGCGAACCGCCGTTGGGCATGATCTTCGAGGCCCGCTTGGCCACGTCCACGAAGCTGAACGCCGAGATGTTCATGGCCAGCAGGAAGCCTTCGCGGCTGGTGTTCTCCACGAACGAGCCCTTCAGCTCGTTCTTGTTGGCGAACGCCACCGAGTGGACGACGAAGTCCAGCGTGCCGAACGCCTTTTCGATTTCGGCGAAGGCCGCATCCATCGAGGCGTCGTCGGTGACGTCGCAGGGGATCATCGTCTTGACGCCGATGCTTTCAGCCAGCGGCCGCACGCGACGCTCCAGTTCCTCGCCTTGGTAGGTGAAGGCCATCTCGGCGCCCTGGGCGGCCAGCTGGCTGGCGATGCCCCAGGCGATCGAGTTGTGGTTGGCCACGCCCATGACGAGGCCCTTCTTGCCCCGCATCAGCTCGCCCTTGGGGAACGCGTAATCGTCGGCCATGTGTCGGGCCCTCTTTTTCGCAAATCGTTGACCGTGGTTAGCAGGGGCTCGCGCCGGGCGGAACCCTTTCCGGTCGGCTCAGCGAGCGGCCATACCCGTGAAGGCGGCTTCCAGTGATCGGGCGAAGGCGGCCGGATCGAAGACGCCCGAGGTCTCCAAGGCCTTGCTCAAACGCGCTTTCAACGCCGCCAGCGCCGTTCGATCGGCCACCAATCCGACGGCCTTGGCGATGTAGGCGGCTTCACTCGCCGCGATCAGCTCCGGCAAGCCGAGCGCGGTCAGCAGGCTGGCGCCGACCCGGCTGGCGAAGCTCGCGCCCGGCAGGGTCAGCAGCGGGACGCCCATACGTAGCGCGTCGCTAGCGGTGGTGTGAGCGCCGTAGGGCCAGGTATCGAGCATCAGATCGGCCAGGACGTGGCGGGCCAGGTGTTCGGCGTGCGGCGCGGGCTTGGCGAAGATCAGGCGCTCCGGCGCGGTCCCCGCTGCGGCAGCATGGGCCCGCAGGTTCTCGGCCGCCCCCGGCGCACCAGCATAGAGCCACAGGATGCTCTCCGGCACGGCCTTCAGGATCGCCATCCAGGCGGCGAAGGTTTCCGGCGTGATCTTGGACGGATTGTTGAAACAGCAGAAGACGAAGGCGCCGCCCGGTAGACCCATCTGGGTCCTACTCGGCGGCGGTATGACCGCGCCCAGGGCGTCATTGGGCTGGTAGAGCGGCAGGCGAACCACCGCCTCGGACCAATCGGACTCAGCGCCGGGCGGAACGGTCACCACGTCGGCGATCACGACGTCGGCATGGGCGCCCAGCGTGCCCGGATAGCCCAGCCAACTGACCTGAACCGGCGCGGCGCGATGGGCCAGGATCCCGGGACGGCCGTCCTGGGTGTAGCCCTTGAGGTCGACGGCGATGTCGACGCCCGCCTCGCGGCACAGGGCGGCGATCGCTGCGTCGCTCAGGCCGCGCGCCTCGATCCAGTGTTCGCAGGCCGCCTTCAACCTGGCCTGCATCGGGCCGCCGGTCTCGGGGCCATACGAGACGACGAAGATCTCGAACCGCGACCGATCGTGCGATTCCAGCACCCCGACCAGGAGGCGAGCGGTCGCGTGCTCGTGCAGGTCCGAGGACAGATAGGCGATGCGGATCCGCTCGCCCGCCGGTCGGACCGGCCATACCGGCGGCGTAACCGCCGGCGGC
Source organism: Caulobacter sp. P4_E5 (assembly GCF_056401555.1). Taxonomy (NCBI): domain Bacteria; kingdom Pseudomonadati; phylum Pseudomonadota; class Alphaproteobacteria; order Caulobacterales; family Caulobacteraceae; genus Caulobacter; species Caulobacter sp. P4_E5. The sequence goes on along the minus strand of NZ_JBFUJD010000004.1, from coordinate 95,252 downwards.
GCGCTCAGCTGGGCGCAGCGGCGATGCAGGACCGGGATGTCGAAGATCGCCAGGGCCGCGAACGGCGCGATGGATGGCCGGCCGAGCTTCAAGTCCGCCTTGACCAGCATGTCCAGCGCCGCGTCCTCGCTCCAGTCGCAGATCTGGCGGCGCGCCCACATCAGGTCGCCCGCGACGCGGGGATAGAGCGGGTCGAGCTCCAGCACGCCTTCCAAGTCCCGCGCCGCCTCGGCCGGACGGTTCAGCAGCGACAGGAGAGCGGCGCGGTTGGCCAAGGCTCTCGCCTCGCGCGGCGCGGCGCGGACGGCCAGGTCGTGGGCGGCCAAGGCCTCCTCGAACCGGCCCAGGTCAGTGAGCGCGATCCCACGATTGCAGAGAGCGTCGACGAAGCCGGACTCGACGGTCAAGGCCGCGTCATAGGCGGCGAGAGCTTCGCCAGGTCGTCCGAGGCGTCGGAGGGAGACACCCAAGGCGTTGAAAACCGGCGGGTTCTCGGGGTCGCCGGCCAGTGCCGCCCGCGCCGCGACCACCGCTTCCTGGTCCCGCGCCAAGGCCGTCAGGGCCAAGGCTCGGGCCGATAGTAAGCCGGCGCGCTTAGTATCCAGCGCCAGGCCGGCGTCCAGCGCGGTCAGCGCCGCCTGGGCCTGGCTCAAGGCCAGCCGCGTGACACCGAGCAGATGCCAAGCCTCGACGCTGGGGGACTCGACCACCAGTCGCTCGCACAAGGCGGCGGCCTCGGCCATCCGGCCGGCTTGATAGAGGGCGAAGGCTTCGCGGGCGGTCGTCAAACGCGCCCCCGCCTGACCTTAGTCGACGCGGCTGAAGATCAGTGTGCCGTTGGTGCCGCCAAAGCCGAAGCTGTTGGACATCACCGTCTCCAGCGGCTTGTCGGCGCGCTGGCGCAGGATCGGCAGGTCGGCGAACTCGGGGTCCAGCTCCTCGATGTGGGCGCTCTCGGCGGCGAAGCCGTTGTTGAGCATCAGGATCGAGTAGATGGCCTCCTGCGCGCCGGCCGCGCCCAGGCTGTGGCCAGTCAGGGACTTGGTCGACGAGATCATCGGCGGCTTGTCCCCAAACACCTCGCGCACCGCGCCCATTTCCTTGCTGTCGCCGACCGGCGTCGAGGTGCCGTGCGGGTTCAGATAGTCGATGGTCCGGCCACCGGCCTCGGCCATGGCCAGCTTCATGCAGCGCGCCGCGCCCTCGCCCGACGGGGCGACCATGTCGTAGCCGTCGGAATTGGCCGCGTAGCCGACCAGTTCGCCATAGATCTTGGCTCCGCGCGCCTTGGCGTGCTCGTATTCTTCCAGCACCACGACACCCGCGCCGCCGGCGATCACGAACCCGTCGCGGGCCTTGTCATAGGCGCGGCTGGCCACGGCCGGACGGTCGTTGAAGTTACTGCTCATGGCGCCCATGGCGTCGAACAGGTTCGATAGGGTCCAGTCCAGCTCCTCGCAGCCGCCGGCGAAGACGATGTCTTGCTTGCCCAGCTGGATCTGCTCGGCGCCCGCGCCGATGCAATGGGCGCTGGTCGCGCAGGCCGAGCTGATCGAATAGTTGATCCCGCGGATCTTGAACCAGGTCGACAGCACCGCCGACGGGCCCGAGCTCATGGCCTTGGGCACCGCGAACGGACCGATCCGCTTGGGACCCTTTTCCTTCGTGGTGGCGGCGGCCTGGACGATGATGCTGGTCGAGGGACCGCCGGAACCGACGATCAAGCCGGTGCGCTCGTTCGAGACCTCGGTCTCGCCGAGACCGGAGTCGGCGATCGCCTGTTCCATGGCGATGTGGGCATAGGCCAGGCCGGGCGACAGGAAACGCGCCGCACGGCGGTCGACCAGCGACTCCCATTCAATCTGGGGCGCGGCGTGAACCTGACAACGGAAGCCCAGCTCGGCGTATTCGGGGGCGGCGACCACCCCCGACTTGGCCTCGCGCAGCGACGCCAGGACTTCATTGGCGTTGTTGCCGATGGACGAGACGATTCCCAGTCCGGTGACGACGACGCGACGCATGTCTCTAATCCTCTTCTCCCCCCAACCATCAGGGGGCCGGCTCTCGAACGGCCGGTCTCGTCCAATGGATCTTTGTCTTCTAGCCGATCAAGACGCCATCTGCTCGGCCGTGAACAGGCCGACCTTCAGGTCCTTGGTTTCGTAGATCACCTTACCATCGGCTTCCATCACGCCATCGCCGATTCCCATGACCAGCTTGCGCATGATGACCCGCTTCAGGTCGATCTTATACACGACCCTCTTCACGTCGGGCGTGACCTGGCCGGTGAACTTGACTTCGCCAACGCCCAGGGCGCGGCCACGGCCGGGGCCGCCCGACCAGCCCAGGAAGAAGCCGACCAGCTGCCACATGGCGTCCAGGCCCAGGCAACCCGGCATGACCGGGTCGCCGATGAAGTGGCAGCCGAAGAACCAGAGGTCCGGATGGATGTCGAACTCGGCCTCGACATAGCCCTTGCCGTACTTGCCGCCGTCGGACTCGATCCGCACGATCCGGTCGAACATCAGCATCGGCGGAGCCGGAAGCTGAGCGTTTCCGGGGCCAAACAGCTCGCCGCGGCCGCAGGCCAGAAGTTCTTCGAAGGTATAGGCGTTCTTCTGCATGGGGACGCCCTAGCACGGCGGCGGGTCAGGTCTCAACGTTTCCCTGTCGAAGGACGTTCCTAGCCCTTGCGGCACTGGACCACCGGATCCGCGCCCCAGATGTCGCTTTCCCTCGCCCAGCCGGACGAGCCGTCGGCGCGTAGCCGGCACCAGCCCTTCTCGCATTTGTCCAGGCTGGCGATGGACCGACCCTTCAGATAGGCGCTGATCTTGGCCCCCGCCTTGGGGGCGCCGAACAGGGGCAGGTTCGTCGGCTGCACGCGCATGGCTGAGCGCCGGCCGTCGGTGGTGCGCTTGTGCACCCAGGCCACGCCGCCCTCGGGATCGCAGATCCGCCGCCACTCACGCGTTTCGGCGATCACCTGCACGGGCAGGCCCTTGACGTGGTAGATCCACAGCAGCTGGTGGGCCTCGTCCGGGCCGTTGCGCGCATTGACCTCGGCGTATTTCAGCGAGACGTAGCGCGGCACTTCCAGGCCCGACGGGGTGATCTTCGGGCCCTCCGCGGCCGCCGGCCCGGCCAGGACGGACACAATTCCGACCACGGCCAGGGCGAAACCGGCTCCAAGTGGCGTGCGAGACGAACGTTGTTCTGTTTTCGACGGCATGTTGCTTGGCCCCTTCGGGCCCCTTTGCTACAGCTTTCAAACGCCCGTCAGTGAGAGCTTTTCAAACCGCCCATGGCCGCCCGCAAGCTCAAAGTCATCGTCACCCGCAAACTCCCCGATCCGGTGGAGACGCGGATGTGCGAACTGTTCGACACCGAACTGAACGTCTCCGACAACCCCTTGACGGCGGATGAACTGGTCGACGCCATGAGCCGGGCCGACGTGCTGGTGCCGACGATCACCGATCGTATCGACTCCCGCCTTCTGTCGCGATCCGGCGATCGGCTCAAGCTGATCGCGAATTTCGGGGCCGGTGTCGACAATATCGACGTCGCCACCGCCAACGCCCGCGGCATCATCGTCACCAATACGCCCGGCGTGCTGACCGAAGACACCGCCGACCTGACCATGACCCTGATCATGGCCGCCTCCCGCCGGATCGTCGAAGGCGCCGAAGTGGTCAAGGCGGGCGGCTTTCACGGCTGGTCGCCGACCTGGATGCTGGGCCGCCGCCTGTGGGGCAAGCGCCTGGGCATCATCGGCATGGGCCGGATCGGCCAGGCCGTGGCCCGCCGCGCCAAGGCCTTCGGCATGCAGGTGCACTATCACAACCGCAAGCCCGTCAGCCCGCGCATCGCCGAGGAGCTGGGCTGCACCTATTGGGAAAGCCTGGACCAGATGCTGGCCCGGATGGACTTCGTCTCGGTCAACTGCCCGCACACCCCGGCCACCTACCACCTGCTGTCGGCCCGCCGGCTGAAGCTGCTGCGGCCGCACGCCATCGTCGTCAACACCGCCCGCGGTGAGGTGATCGACGAGGGGGCCCTGGCCAACATGCTGGCGCGCGGCGAGATCGCCGGCGCCGGCCTGGACGTCTACGAGCACGAGCCGGCGATCAATCCCAAGCTGCTGAAACTGCCCAACGTCGTTCTGCTGCCGCATATGGGCTCGGCCACGGTCGAGGGCCGGATCGACATGGGCGAGAAGGTCATCGTCAATGTGAAGACCTTCATGGACGGCCACCGCCCGCCGGACCGGGTGATCCCGTCGATGCTTTAGGACTAACGCGCGGCCGCCGGCGGATGCGCCGTCAGCCAGGCCTTCAGGTCATCCGCCGATCGTTGCGGGATCTGCTCCATCGGCAGGTGGCCGACGCCGGGATAGAGGATCAGGGTCGCGCCCGGTATGGCCTTGTGAAACGCCTCGCCGTCGGCGGCCGGGATCAGCCGGTCGTCCTGACCAAACATCACCAGGGTCGGGACGTGGATCCGCGCCAGATCCGACGCCGTGGCCACCCGGCGCGGCCGCTGGCCCAACAGGATATCGCGGTGGCCCGGCCCACGCGCCAGGTCGACATAGCGCTCCACCAGGGCCGGCGTGACCAGTTTCGGATCCACATAGGCCGAGCGCAGGGCCTGGGTCATCAGGGGGCGGATCTCGATGTCCTTCAGCACTCGGCGGCCGACCGGATTGCCGAGGAATTTGAAAATCATGCCGCCGCCCCGGCCGGGCGTCGGCCAGCCGGCGGCGTCGACGAGGATCAGGCGGTCCACCCGATCAGGATGGTCCAGGGCATAGGTCCAGGCGACCTCGCCGCCCATCGAATTGCCGCCGAGGGTGAACCGTGAAAGGTCGAGACGCCGGGTGAGATCGTCGACCACCGCCTCGTAGCCATCCGGACGCACGACATAGGCCGCGCCGGTGCGCGTCAGACCATGGCCCGGCAGGTCGAGAACCACCACCCGGTAGTCGGTCGACAGCGCCTTGACCCACTCGTCCCAGGCGTGGGTCGAGGCCGCGAAGCCATGGACCAGCACGATCACCGGCGCCTCGCGCGGGCCGACGTCGCGATAGTGGGCACGCACGCCGGGCAGGTCCACGTACTGGGAATCCGCATAGCCATACCGCGCCTCCAGCGTGGCGTACGGTATGTCGGGCCGTTGCAACAGCAGCCAGCCGATCGTCGCCAGCACGACGATCAGCACCAGGGCGGTCGTGAGACCGCGCGCCAGGGTCTTCATGCCGCCCTCCCCGCGACGCCCTTGTTGGATTTGAGCGAACGCTGTTCCGTCAAATTCGTCAAGCGCCACAGGCCGTGCAATGGGGATCGGCCCCGATCCGCACGGTGCGGGTCTCGGCCGCCAGGGCGTCATAGATTAGCAGCTTGCCGGACAAGGGCTCGCCGGCCCCGGCGACCAGCTTGACCGCCTCCAGCGCCATCATCGAGCCGATCACGCCGGCCAGGGCCCCAACCACGCCGACCAAGGCGCAGGTTTCGGCGTCGGGTGGGGTCTCCGGCACCAGACAGCGATAGCAGGGCCGGCCGTGGAACACCCCGACCTGGCCGGTCCAGCGGCCCAGGGCGCCGCTGACCAGCGGCTTGCCGTGAGTAAGGCAGGCGTCGCTGACCGCGAAGCGGGTGGCGAAGTCGTCGGTGCCGTCGAGCACGAGGTCATACCGCGCCACCAGGTCGCCGGCGTTGATCGCGTCCAGCCATACCGGATGGGTCTCGACCGTCGTATGCGGGTTAAGCGCCGACAAGCGCTCGACCGCCGCCTCGACCTTGGGTCGGCCGACGTCGGCGGTGGCGTACAGTACTTGGCGCTGTAGGTTCGACAGCGACACCACGTCGGGATCCGCCAAGCCGATGGTCCCGACCCCTGCGGCGGCCAGGTACAGCGCCGCTGGCGCGCCAAGCCCCCCGGCTCCAACCACCAGCACCCGCGCGGCCTTGAGCTTCTGCTGCCCGGGACCGCCGACTTCGCGCAGCACCAGATGGCGGGCGTAGCGCTCGACCTCGACTTCCGAGAAGCTCATCGGGAAAAACTCATGGCGCTTGACCCTCCGGCCCGGCCTCGCCACATGCGAAGCCATGCAAAGCTCGACTTCCTTCCCCGACTGGCACGGCACGACCATTCTGGCGGTGCGCAAGAACGGACAGACCGTGATCGCCGGTGACGGACAGGTCTCCATGGGCCAGACCGTCGTCAAGGGCAACGCCCGCAAGGTGCGCCGACTGGCCGGCGGCAAGGTGGTGGCGGGCTTCGCCGGCGCCACGGCCGACGCCTTCACCCTGATCGAACGGCTTGAGGCCAAGCTGGAGCAGTATCCTGACCAGCTGGCCCGCGCCTGCGTCGACCTGGCCAAGGACTGGCGCACCGACCGCTATCTGCGCCGGCTGGAGGCCATGTTGCTGGTGGCCGACAACACCGCCATCTACACCGTCACCGGTGTCGGCGACGTGCTGGAGCCGGGCGAGGCCGGCGACGGCAATGCCGTGGCCGCGATCGGCTCGGGCGGCAACTACGCCCTGGCGGCCGGCAAGGCCCTGATCGACCAGGACCTTTCGGCGGAAGAGATCGCGCGCAAGGCGATGGCCATCGCCGCCGAGATCTGCGTCTACACCAACGGCAACCTGACGGTCGAAAGCCTGTCGTGAGCTACAGCTTCCGGCCCGCGACGCGCCAGGATCTGCCGATGCTGCGCAGCTGGCTGGAAACGCCGCAGGTCGTGGCCTGGTGGGGAAACGCCGACGAACAGTACGCCCTGTTGGACGAGGACCTCGCCAACCCGCTGATGACCATGCTGATCGTCGAGGTGGACCGTCAGCCCTTCGCCTACGCCCAGCACTACGACGTCGGCTCCTGGCCTCAGCCCCATTTCGCCGACCTGCCGCCGGGCAGTCGCGCCATCGACGCCTTCGTCGGCGAGCCGGACCTGCTGGGCGTCGGCCATGGCGGGCGGTTCCTGCGCCTGCTGGCCGAGAGACTGCTGGCCGCCGGCGCACCGCGGGTCGCCATCGATCCCGACGTCGACAATCCCCGCGCCCGCCGCGCCTATGCTCGGGCCGGCTTCCGCGAGATCGGCGTGCGCGAAACGGGCGAAGGCCCGGCGATGGTCATGGTGTTCGAACCGGCCGTCGAAGCCTCGTAGGCTTTGGTCGCAATTGGCGTGCGTGGCGGGTTTCCAGGGGCTTGGCTCGAGCCAGGGGAGGATCCTGCCATGTTCAAGACCATGCTCAAGACCGTTCTGGCCGCCGGCTTCGCGCTGGCCTTCGCCCATGCCGCCCAAGCCGCGCCCCAGATAGCTTCCAAGGCCCCCGCCCGACAGGTCGAGGCCGCCGAGCGCGCCTTCGCCGCCGACGGATTGACGATGGGGATCAAGAGCTCGTTCCTGAAGCACATGGCCGACGACGCGATCGTCTTCGGCCCTGGCCCGGTCAGCGCCAAGGCGCTCTATGGCGGGCGCTCAGGCGAAGGCGAGCCAAAGCTGGAATGGTGGCCGGCCTGGGTGGTGGCGGCCAGGTCGGGGGACCTGGGCCTGTCCATCGGTCCCTCGGCGATCAATGGCAAGCGCGGCGGCTGGTACGCCAGCATCTGGCGCAAGGACGCCGATGGCCAGTGGCGCTGGATCTACGACGGCGGCGGACCGGCCGACGCGGTCTCGGCCCAAGGCCCGGAGACGCGCGCCGAAGTCGGTTCGGTGGCCGGATCGGGTGAGACTTCCCCCGCCAAGGCCTTCGACGCCGTGCGGGCGCGCGAAGCCGCCCTCGCTGAAACCGCCAGCAAAAACACCGCCGAGGCCTACAAGGCCTTGCTGACCCAGGACGCTCGTATGCTGGGCCCGCGCGGCACGCGGACCCTCGCGCCGAACGCCGTCGAGGCGCGCTTGGCCCTGCGCCCGGCCACCATGGCCCTGACCCTGCGCGGCGGCGGCGCGTCCAAGGCCGGCGACTTCGTCTGGACCCACGGCGAAGCGCAATGGCGTGAAGCGGCTCAAAATTCGGTCGCGGGGCACTATATGCATGTCTGGCAGAAGCGCCCCGACGGGTGGCGCCTGATCTTCGAGGCCCTGATCAACGACCGATGACTGAGTTTTCCCCCCGCGAGATCGTTTCCGAACTGGACCGCTATATCGTCGGCCACAACGAGGCCAAGAAGGCCGTCGCCGTGGCCCTGCGCAACCGCTGGCGCCGTCGCCGGGTTCCCGCCGACCTCCGGGACGAGGTGACGCCCAAGAACATCCTGCTGATCGGCCCCACGGGCGTGGGCAAGACCGAGATCGCCCGACGTCTGGCCAAGCTGGCCCAAGCCCCGTTCTTGAAGGTCGAGGCCACCAAGTTCACCGAGGTCGGCTATGTCGGCCGCGATGTCGACCAGATCGTCCGCGATCTGGTGGAAAGTGCGCTCGGTATGGTCCGCGACAAGCGCCGCGCCGCCGTCAAGGCCAAGGCCGAGGCGGCCGCCGAGGAGCGGATTCTGGACGCCATGACCGGCCCCGGTTCGACCGCCGCCCGCGACAGCTTCCGCAGGAAGCTGCGGGCCGGTGAGCTGGACGACAAGGAGGTCGAGCTGCAGCTAGCGGACACCGGCGGCCAGAGCTTCGAGATCCCCGGCCAGCCGGGCGCGGCGGTGCTGAACCTGTCGGAGATGATGAAGTCGTTCAGCGGCGGGCGCACCAAGACCCACAAGACCACCGTCTCCGCCGCCTGGGCCCCGCTGATCGCCGAGGAAAGCGACAAGCTGCTGGACCAGGAAGCCCTGACCCAGGAGGCCCTGGAGCTGGCCGAGAACCACGGCATCGTCTTCCTGGACGAGATCGACAAGGTCGCCAGCTCGTCGCAGCGCTCGGGCGCGGACGTCTCCCGCGAGGGCGTGCAGCGCGACCTGCTGCCGCTGATCGAGGGCACGACGGTCTCGACCAAGTACGGACCGGTCAAGACCGACCACATCCTGTTCATCGCCTCGGGCGCCTTCCACGTCGCCAAGCCGTCGGACCTGTTGCCCGAACTGCAAGGCCGCCTACCGATCCGCGTCGAGCTGAAGGGCCTGTCGCGCGACGACATGCGCCGCATCCTGACCGAACCGGAAGCCAACCTGATCCGCCAGCATCAGGCCTTGATGCTGACCGAGGGCGTGACGCTGACCTTCACCGACGAGGCGATCGACGCCTTGGCCGACGCGGCCGTGGCCGTGAACGGTTCGGTCGAGAACATCGGCGCCCGCCGGCTGCAGACGATCCTGGAGAAGGTGGTCGAGGAGATCAGCTTCTCGGCGGCGGATCGCAGCGGCGAAACGGTCGCGATCGACGCGGCCTATGTACAGGAGCGGATCGGCGCGCTGGCGGCGAACGCGGATCTCAGTCGCTTTATTCTGTGACGCCGCAGGCCCCCACCTGATCGCTTCGCGATCGTCCGCCCCCAGCGGGGGCGGAAGGTTGGATCCTTCTTCCCCCTTTGGGGGAGGAGCGCCGTAGGCGCGGAGGGGGCGAGTATCAGCCCGCCTTAGCCACCGCCTCCATCCCCAGCATCGCCGCCTTGCGCGCCAGGCCCCAGTGATAGCCGGTCAGCCGGCCGCTCTTGGCGATGGCGCGGTGGCAGGGGATCAGCAGCGAGATCGGGTTGGCCCCGATGGCCCCGCCCGTGGCCTGGAACGCCTTGGGCTTGCCGGCCCAACAGGCGACCTGGCCGTAGGTGGCGGTCTCCCCGGCCGGGATCTGCAACAAGGCCTTCCAGACCTGGACATGATAGGGCGAGCCGATCAGCACGATCGGCAGCGGCCTCTCCCCGCCCGTGAAGGCGTGGACGGCGGTGGCCAAAGCGGCCTCGTCATCGCGCGTCCAGTCGGCGGCCGGGAACCGGCGGTGCATGTCGGCGAACACAAGCTCGTCGTCGCCATCCGAAAAGGCCAGGCCGGCCAGGCCGCGGTCGGCCATCACGAACAGGCCTTTGCCGAACGGCGTCGGGGCCCAGCCCCAGCGCAGCCGCATGCCCGCGCCGCGCCGGCGCACCTCGCCCGGCGTCGCCGCCTCCTGGGCGATGAACAGGTCGTGCAGGCGCGAGGGGCCGGACAGGCCGGCGTCGAAGGCCGCGTCCAGCACGGTGCCGCCGGCCTCGAGCGAGCGCCGGGCCTCGGCATGGGCGATGGCCGAGACGAAGCTCTTGGGGCTGACCCCGGCCCAGCGGGTGAAGATGCGCTGGAAGTGGAACGGCGACAGGCCGACGGCCTGGGCCGCCTCGTCCAGCGACGGATGATCCGACCACCGCTCGGCCAGCCAGTCGAGCGCGCGAGCCATGCGGTGGTAGTCGACCGAGCGCTCCGCCAGACGGACCAGCTCCTGGCTGGCCGTCTCGGAAATCGCCGCCGACAACGGGTTTTCTTGAGGGGAAGCGTCGTATGCCATGCTCATAAGGTACGACCCTCGTCCAATGGCGTCCGCCCGGTTCTTGCTGTCATGACCAGCGCTCGCTTCTGGCGGCGCGGATGGCGTCCCGCAGGGCGTTGGCGAAGGTCATGCGCTCGTCCGGACTCAACGATCGGGCCAAGGTCAAGCGCTTGCGGTAGATCATCAGCCGCACCCGGGTCTCGTGCTCGCCCGGCTGGTCGACATCGACACGCGTGAAGGCGGTCGGCGAGGTCCAGACGGTGCGCGCGCCCTTCTCGTCCTCGCGACTGACCGTGACCGCCTCGGCGGTGACCTGCACCCGTTCGACCCGGCGGGCGGCGCGGTCGCTGGCGCGCAGGGCCAGCCACAGCGCCAGAACATCCAGGCCCAGGAACGGCAGCACCGGCGGCGCGCCTACCACCAGCAGGAAGATCGCCACCAGAACGTTGAACGCCATCACCACGCCCAGCAGCACGGCCGCGCCTTGCGGCGTCAACGAGCGGTGGGGCGCGATCACGCGGTCCATGTAAATCGGCATGGCCATGCCCTGAATTTAGGAGCCTCCCTCGCGCTTGGCGAGCGGCGCGCATCACGGCATGGTCCGGCCGATGGCCAAAGCCCCCGCTCCAAAGAAGAAGAAGCCCGCGCAGAAGCGGATCAGCCCCGCCGAGCGCGAACGGGTCGAGGTGCTGTTCGACCGCTTCGAGAGCCTGGAGCTGCGGCCCAAGACCGAGCTGAACTACGCCAACCCCTACGAGCTGGTCACCGCCGTCGCCCTGTCGGCCCAGGCCACCGACGTCAGCGTCAACAAGGCCACCGACAAGCTGTTCAAGGTCGCCAATACGCCGGAGACGATGCTGGAGCTCGGCGAGGCGGGCCTGATTCCGTACATCGCCTCAATCGGCCTCTACCGGACCAAGGCCAAGAACGTCATCGCCACGGCCCATATCCTGGTGAACCAGCACGGCGGCCAGGTCCCGCTGAACCGCGAGGCGCTGGAAAGCCTGCCCGGCGTCGGCCGCAAGACCGCCAGCGTCGTGCTGAACGAGCTGGACATCGAACCGGCCATCGCCGTCGACACCCACGTCTTCCGCGTCTCGCACCGGCTGAAGCTGTCGACCGGCAAGACGCCCGACGCGGTCGAGCAGGACCTGATGCGGATCGTGCCGCCGCCCTACCAGACCCGCGCGCACCACTGGCTGATCCTGCACGGTCGGTACGTCTGCGTCGCGCGGCGGCCCAAGTGCGAAATTTGCAAGATCAGCGACCTGTGTCCGTCGCGGGAGCTATTTCTGGGGGCTTAAGACCTTGCCCCCTCCGGGCCTTCGGCCCTCCTCCCCCGGAGGGGGAAGAAGATTAGCGCCTTCCGCCCCCTCTGGGAGCGGACGACCTCGCGCCGCGAGGTCCGGTGGGGGCCAGCTGAGCCAACCGCCTAAAGCGCCCGCGCCACCGCCGCCGCGAACGCCGCGCCCTTGTCGTGGGCGTGCTCCAGGAACAGGTCGGGCTCGATGGCCTCCAGCTCCATCAGCTGCGGCGTGTGGTCGAGCCCCCGGATCAGGTCGACGCGGGCATAGGTCAACCGCGCCCCGGCCGCTTCCAACACCATTTCGGCCGCGCGCAGGGCTTCCGGTTCGGGCGCGATCTCGCTGACCCGGCCGCCGAACTGCGGCTGAACGCGGAAATCGCCGTCGACCGCCACCTTGGCCACCGCGTGGCTGAAAACGCCGTCGAAATAGAACAGCGACAGCTCGCCCTCCTCGCCGACCGCCGGCAGGAACGGCTGGATCAGGGCTGACCCGGTCGGACCGCCCTCCAGAGACCCGTGGCGCTTGACCCGGATGGTCTCGTGAGATCCCGCCGAGATTTGCGGCTTGACCACCACCTCGTCGACCCCGAACGCGTCGAAGGCGGCCTGGACGGTCTCGGGGGTCAGCTGATCGTGAGCTTGGGTCGGCACCACCGGCGCGCCCTTGCCGGCCAGCTCGACCAGATAGGTCTTGGTCGAATTCCAGCGCAACACCGCCGGAGGGTTGGCCATGCGAACACCCGCCGCTTCGAGGGCGTCGAGCTTGGCGAACCATTCCGGTTGGCGACCGTGATAGCCCCAGGCCAGYGACGGCATGACCAGCCGCGTCTGGTCCGTCTCGATCGCGTCGGTCCAGGGCTGCGCCGCGACGGTCAGGCCGTGGGCGCGCAGCGGCGCGGCCAGGCGCTCGAACAGCTTCGCCCAGGCGTCGCCATAGCGGTGCTCATCGCGAGCGGGGACCAGAAGCAGGACGTCGACCATCGGTTTACCCACGCTTGATAGGAAGGTCGCAGCTAGGATGTCGGGACGCCCGGAACAAGGCTCGCGTTGCCTTGCGGCCCTACTTCCTTTAATCGCCAAGTGTTTTCGGCCGCTTGGCCGTGTTCTTTCAAAGGTTTGCTCCGCCCCATGACCGCGCTCTACGACGTCGCCGCCATCGGCAACGCCATCGTCGATGTCATCGCCCAATGCGACGACGCCTTCCTCGCGCGTGAGGGCCTGGTGAAGGGCTCGATGGCCCTGATCGATCCGACCCGGGCGGCCAGCCTGTACGACGTCATGGCCGCAGCGATCGAAGCCTCGGGCGGCAGCGCCGCCAACACCGTGGCCGGCGTCGCCAGCTTCGGCGGCCGCGGCGCCTTCATCGGCAAGGTCGCCGATGATCAACTGGGCTCGGTCTTCCGTCACGACATGAAGGCCATCGGCTGCATCTTCACCACGCCGTCCCTGGCGGAAGGTCCCGCCACGGCGCAAAGCCTGATCAACGTCACCCCTGACGCCCAGCGCACCATGTCGACCTATCTGGGCGCCTGCGTCGAGCTGACCCCGGCCGACGTCGACCCGGCGATCATCGAGGCGGCCCAGTACTCCTATCTGGAAGGCTATCTGTTCGATCCCCCCGAAGCCCGCCGCGCCTTCGCCAAGGCCGCCGCGCTCAGCCACGGCGCGGGCCGCAAGATCTCCATGACCCTGTCCGACAGCTTCATGGTCGACCGCCATCGCGGCGCCCTGCTGGGCTTCATCGAAACCCAGTGCGACATCGTCTTCGCCAACGAGGACGAGGTCTGCTCGTTGTTCGAAACCACCGACTTCGACGCCGCCGTGAAGGCCTTGGCCGCGCGCAGCGAGATCGCCGCCGTCACCCGGGGCGAAAAGGGCTCGGTCGTGGCCGCTGGCGGGCAGCTTCACGAAATCTCGGCCTACCCCGTCGAAAAAGTCGTGGACACGACCGGCGCGGGGGACCAATACGCGGCCGGTTTCCTCTATGGCCTCAGCCAAGGTCGCCCGCTGCCGGTCTGCGGCCAGCTGGGCAGTCTCGCCGCCGCCGAGGTGATCAACCACTATGGTCCGCGCCCGCAGGTCAGCCTGCGCGAGCTGGCCGCCCAAAACGGCCTCTAAGGCAAGAACGGACTGTAGGATTCAATGGCCCGCACCGCTGAAGTGGTCCGCGAGACGAAAGAGACCCAGATCCGGGTCTGGATCGATCTCGACGGGACCGGCGCCTCGACGATCTCCACCGGCATCGGTTTCTACGACCATATGCTGGAGAGCTTCGCGCGCCACGGCGGCTTCGACCTGAAGGTCGAGACCAAGGGCGACCTGCACATCGACATGCACCACACGGTCGAGGACACCGGCATCGTGCTGGGCCTGGCGATCAACAAGGCGCTGGACGGCTTCAAGGGCATTCGCCGCTTCGGCCACGCCTATATTCCGATGGACGAGACCCTGACGCGCTGCGCCATCGACCTGTCGAACCGGCCCTATCTGATCTGGAAGGTCGATTTCAAGCGGCCCAAGGTCGGCGAGATGGACACCGAACTCTTCAAGGAGTTCCACCACGCGTTCGCGATGAACGTCGGGGCGTGCGTCCATCTGGAGACGCTGTACGGCGACAACACCCACCACGTCGCCGAGAGCGGCTTCAAGGCCCTGGCCCGGGCGCTGCGTCAGGCGGTCGAGATCGATCCCAAGACCGGCGGCCAGGCCCCGTCCACCAAGGGCGTGCTGTAGGAACCCATGCAGACCGTCGCCCTGATCGATTACGGGTCGGGCAACCTGCGTTCGGCCGAAAAGGCCCTGCGCGAGGCGGCCCGCCGCTCCGCGATCGACGCCGACATCGTTGTCACCGCCGATCCCGACCTTGTCGCCAAGGCCGATCGCGTCTTCCTGCCCGGCGTCGGGGCCTTCGCCTCGTGCCGCGCGGGCCTCGACGCGTCCGGCGTCTACGAGGCGATGAACACCGCCGTGCATGGCCGAGGCGTTCCGTTCCTGGGTATCTGCGTCGGCCATCAGCTGCTGGCCAGCGAAGGCCTGGAATTCGGCGTCACCCACGGCCTCGACTGGATCGCCGGCCAGGTCAAGAGGCTGGAGCCCACCGATTCGGCCTTGACCATCCCGCACATGGGCTGGAACGCCGTGACCCTGGTCCGCGACCATCCGCTGTTCGCGGGCGTCGAAAGCGGCGCCCACATGTACTTCGCCAACTCGTTCGCCCTGACCACCGCCGACTCGGCCGACCTGGTCGCGACCACCGATCATGGTGGTCCGTTCACGGCGGCTGTGGCCAAGGGCAATGTCGCCGGCGTACAGTTCCACCCCGAAAAATCACAAGCTTCAGGGCTCGCCCTGCTCGCCAACTTCCTGGAATGGCGCCCATGATCCTCTATCCCGCCATCGACCTGAAGGACGGCCAGTGCGTGCGCCTGCTGCACGGCGACATGGAAAAGGCCACGGTCTTCAACACTTCGCCCGCCGATCAGGCCCAGCGCTTCGTCAAGGACGGCTTCTCGTGGCTGCACGTCGTCGACCTGAACGGCGCGATCGAGGGCAAGTCGGTCAACACCACCGCCGTCGAGTCGATCCTGGAATCGATCTCGATCCCGGTGCAGCTGGGTGGCGGCATCCGCACGCTGGAAGGCGTCGAGAGCTGGATCGAGGCCGGCGTGTCCCGCGTCATCCTCGGCACCGTGGCCGTGCACGACCCCGAACTGGTCAAGAAGGCCGCCCGGCTGTGGCCCGAGCAGATCGCCGTGGCGGTCGACGTTCGTGACGGCAAGGTCGCGATCGACGGCTGGACCGGCCTGTCGGACCTGTCGGCGATCGATCTGTCGCGCCGCTTCGAGGATGCGGGCGTCGCGGCCCTGATCATCACCGACATCAGCCGCGACGGCGCCCTGACCGGCGTCAATGTCGAAGGCGTGGGCGAGCTTGCCGACGCCGTCTCGATCCCGGTCATCGCCTCGGGCGGCGTCGCCTCGGTGGCCGATATCGAGCGCTTGAAAGCCCGCAAGGGCGTCGAGATCGCCGGCGCCATCCTGGGCCGCTCGCTGTACGCCGGCACCATCAAGCCCTCCGAAGCCCTGATCGCGGCGGTCGCCTGATGCTGAAGACCCGGATCATTCCCTGCCTCGACGTGAAGGACGGGCGGGTGGTCAAGGGGGTCAATTTCGTCTCCCTGCGCGACGCCGGCGATCCGGTGGAGCAGGCCAGAGCCTATGACGCGGCCGGCGCCGACGAGCTGATGTTCCTGGACATCACCGCGTCCAGCGAGGGCCGCGGTCTTATCCTGGACGTCATCTCGCGCACAGCCGAGGTCTGCTTCATGCCCGTCTCGGTGGGTGGCGGCGTGCGGCAGGTGTCCGATATGCGCCGCCTGCTGCTGGCCGGGGCCGACAAGGTTTCGGTCAACACCGCCGCCGTCGAGAACCCCGACCTGATCGCCGGCGGCGCCGACGCCTTCGGAGCCCAGTGCGTGGTGGTGGCCATCGACGCCAAGGCGCGCGAGGACGGCTCGGGCTGGAACGTCTGGACCTACGGCGGCCGCAAGGACACCGGCATCGACGTCGTGGAATGGGCCGCCAAGGTCGTCGAGCGCGGCGCGGGCGAGATCCTGCTGACCTCGATGGACCGCGACGGCGCCAAGATCGGCTATGACATTCCGCTGCTGAAGGCCGTGACCGGCGCCGTGACGGTGCCGGTGATCGCCTCGGGCGGCGCGGGCAAGACCGAGCACCTCGTGGAAGCCGCCCGCGACGGCCACGCGGCCGCCGTGCTGGCCGCTTCGATCTTCCACTTCGGCGAGATCAGCATCGGCGAGGCCAAGCAGGCCATGGCCGAAGCGGGCATTCCCGTGCGTCTCGACGCGCTGAAGGGGGCCGCATGAGCGCTCGCCTGACCGCCGTCCTGGCGCGCCTGGCCGCGACCATCGAGAGCCGCAAGGGCGGTGATCCGGCCGCCTCCTACACCGCCAAGCTGCTGAACGACCCGGCCCTGGCCGCCAAGAAGCTGGGCGAGGAAGCGGTGGAGACGGTGATCGCCGCCGTCGCCCAGGGGCCCGACGCCCTGGCTGCCGAGAGCGCCGACCTGCTGTACCACTGGCTGGCCCTGATGGCGGCTTCGGGCGTCTCGCTGGACGCCGTGGCCGAGAAGCTTGAGGCCCGGGAGGGGACTTCGGGGATCGCCGAAAAGGCGTCGCGGAAGCTTTAGTGCTCGCAGGGTCGGCTTACGACCCGTTGCGGACCTTGGGATTTTCAGTGATTTTCTCGCCATGAAGAGACTGTGGCTGGCTACGCTGCTCTTGGTGACGTCGTGTGGTGACGGGCCACGAAACCCGCCGCCTATTGCACAAGACCTTGATGTGTCGATCGAGAACAAAGAATGGCCTAAGCGCCTTGCTCAACACTTTCCGATCGGCACGGCTGAAACTGTGGTTTTGGATACGCTTCAATCGCAGGGGTTCGCGATAGATCGAGCGGCGCGAACGGCCAAAGCTCATTGGACCAAGGGCATCTGTGAGCATGATGTCGATGTGGCCTGGAAAGCTAGCGACGCAGGTGTGATTACAAGCGTCGGTGGGCGATACTTCCCAACCTGCCCATAGTCCGCTCACCATCCATTGCGGTTTTTCGATTGGAGAGTTTAACCTGCGGTAGATTGAGGTGGTCTGATGACGCAAGCGCTAGTAGCGGCGGTAGTAGTTCTGGGCACTGTGGCGCTGCTTACAACGATGTCTCTGCGCGCCAACCGCCGCTTCGAAAGCCAATCCCGATTGCCAATGCAGTGGGGGCTGGATGGCTCGATAAACTGGACCGCGCCCCGTAAGGTCGCGCTAGCGTTCACCCCGGTACTGGCTGCGGTCTGCCTGGTGCTCGTCGCTGTCGCAGCAGCGTTCGTAAAACCGAGGGCTGGTCAGGAAGGCCTTGTCATACCAGTAGTTATTTTCTGTGCGGTCGTCTTCCTCGTAGCGCACGCCTTCCACCTCCGGCTGATCCGACGGGCGCTCCAAAGGCAATAGTAAGCTGCACTGCGATGGGCTCAGGCGCCCGACCCCTTTTCCACCCGTTGCGGACACTCAACTCTTCCGCTTCAGCGCCACGTACAACGCGCCCTCCCCGCCGTGCCGCTGATCGGCCGTGGAAACCCCCGCGATCATCTCGCGCAGGCCGGACCCCGCCAGCCATTCAGGCGTCCGCTTCTTCAGCACCCCGTGCCCGATCTTGCCCTTGCCGGTGATGACTAGCACGGCGCGATGGCCGTCGTCATAGGCGCGACGGATGAAGGCCTCGAGCGTGGCGCGGGCCTGGTCCTGATCGAGGCCGTGCATGTCGAGCCGCGCGCCGATCGGGTCATGCGCCTTGACGATCCGGCGTTTGCGGTTGGGCTCGATGCCTTCGGCCGGACCCTTGGGGACCTTCGGCGCGGCCGGCTTGAACTCCTCGGGACTCACCCGCAACGGCGCGATCGACGCCAGGTGGGTCGGCGGGTCCAGCGGGATGGCCGTGGCGGTCTTCACCGGTCGGATCCGGGCCTTGCTGCGCATCTTCTCGGGCTTTTCGGCCACGCGAGGCGTCACGGTCGAGGCGACCAGCTTCCAGAGGCGGCGGTCGTCCTCGGGTCCAGGCGGCGGCTTCCTGGCCACGTTACGATTGCGGGTTCGGCACGAGCCGGTAGAGGCGCAGGGCGTGGCGCACGCGGCCGGCCTCGGCGCCGGCGGCCGAGCCCGTGCCCATGTAGAGGTCGGCGCGCACCTCGCCCTTGATCGCCCCGCCGGTGTCCAGCGCTACCGCCAGGCGGCGATAGACGGGGAAAGCGCCGGAGAGCTTCGGAGCCGCGGCGTCCAGCCAGTAGAGACCACCGAAGGCGTGGCGGCTGGGATCGACCGCGATGGCCCGGCCGGCCGGCAGCGGCACGCCCGCCGCGCCGACGGGCTCCTTGCCGTCATCGGCGGCCATCTTGAAGAACACATAGCGCGGGTTCAGCTGCATGATCGCGTCGGCCTCGGGGCCCCGATGGGCCGCTAGCCAGGATCGGATCGCGTCGCCCGAGGTGTTGTTGTCGGGCAGCAGGCCTTGGTCGCGCATGGCGTTGGCGATGCCGACGAAGGGCTTGCCGTTCGAACCGGCGAAGGCCGCCCGCACGCGCCGACCGTCGGGCAGGACCAGCACGCCCGAACCCTGGATCTGCAGGAAGAACAGCTCTTCGGGCCGCATCCAGGCCAGGGGCTTGTCGGTCGGAACCGCCTCGATGGCTGCGCGGTCGGGATAGGGCACGAAGGTCGGGCCCTCGACATGGCCAGTGACCTTCTTGCCGACGAAGGCGGGCTCGAACGCGCCGAGATCCAACACCACCAGGTCGGCCGGCAGGCCGCGCACCGGTACGCTGAACTCGTCGTTGCGCGACATCCGCGCCTCGTATTGCGGAGCGAAATAGGCCGTCAGCAGGCCCTCGTCACCCACCGGCTCGGGCCGGAAATTGCTCTCGAGGAACAGGCGCGCGCCCTGCTCGTCCTGAATCCCGCTGCTCCGCGCCAGGCCACAGGCGCGGGCCATGGCCGGCTCCTTGGCCACGCCGCAGCCGGCGCGGAACGCGCTCAGGGCGGCCAGATGGTCCTCTTCGCCCCAGCCGGCCAGGCTGGAGAACGACAGCGCCGTCGGCGCCATGGTCGAGGGCGGTGGCGGCGAAACGGTGGTCGTGGGCGGCGGCCTGGGTCCAGTCGCCACGGGCGGACGCGGCGTCACCGAGCTGGCGCAGGCGCTGACCAGCAGCGCCGCAGCCAAGGCCAGCGGCGCGAAGGCGGACGGGATCGAGACGCGGACCATCACGCCTCGGCGGCGGCCACGAACGAGAGGAACCAGTTCGGATTGGCGCTCTTGACCTCGCGCTCGAACGTCCAGAGCTCGGCCGTGCGACGGTCGTCGACGCCCTCGCCGCGCTCGTCCTTGGTGCGGGTGCGCACCTCGGCCAGGACCCGCACCACCGCCTTGGCGATGTCGCCGACCACGTCGATCTTCTCGAGATCCAGGCGCGGCGGGGTCAGGAACTCGACCTTCTCGCTGCGGCCAGCGGCCTCGCGAGCGGCCATGGCTTGCTCGAAATTGCTCATCACCTCGGGCGCCAGCAGCGGCTTCAGCGTCTCGCGGTCGCCTTCGGCATAGGCCTTGACGATCTGCTCATAGGCCGCCCGGGCCCCGGCCAGGAACTTGGTCGGATCGAAGTCGGGCTGTTTGGACTTCAACACCGCCACGCCTTCCGTGCGCAGAGCGGGATGGGCATCGACCGGCGCGCTTCCGCCGCCCGACTGCGCCGTCGCGGGCGCGTCCTCGGGCTGGCGACCGACGCGGCGGCCGAGCGTGGCGTAGAGCTGGTACAGAACGACCGCGGCGACCGCGGCGAGGAACAGGATCTGGAGCACTTCGAGGTCCGTCAGCGGGCTTTGGAGCCCAGGATATCATGTCTATATAGGCGAGACGCGCTCTCTCGTCAGGCGCCTGACATTGCGCCAGGCGGGGCCTCATGGTAGCAGCGCCCACCTTTCTTCAGGCGTTCTAGCCGCCGATTACGGATTTTATCCTAATGACCGACACCACCGCCCCCGAGGCGACTTCGGAAGAGACCGCGGGGCAATCGGGCATCCGCATCCTGGCCCAGTTCGTCCGTGACTTCTCGTTCGAGAACCCGTTGGCCCCCGACAGCCTGCGCGCCGGCGCGGCCCAGCCCGCTATCGACATGGGTGTCGAGATGAATGCCCGCGGCCGTCCCGACGGCCTGTTCGAGGTCGACCTGAAGCTTTCGGCCCGCGCCCTGCGCGACGAGCAGGCCGTGTTCCACGTCGAGGTCGTCTATGGCGGCCTGTTCCACATCGAAGGCGTGCCCGAAGCCGATCTCGAGCCGGTGCTGCTGATCGAGTGCCCGCGCTTCCTGTTCCCGTACGCTCGTCGCCTGATCTCGGACGTGACGGCCGAGGGCGGTTTCCCGCCCTTCCTGATCGACCCGATCGACTTCGCCGGCGTCTACGCCGCGCGCAAGGCCCAAGCCGAAGGCCAAGTGGTCGGCAACGCCTAGGTTCGAAGGCGAGCTGAATTCGGAAGGGGGCTCGATCGGGAACGGTCGGGCCCTTTTTCATGGCCCAAAATAGCGCGTCATCCCGGTCGCAGCGAAGCGGAGAGCCGGGATCCAGGGGCAGCCTCGTTGCGCCGGCCCCTGGGTCTCGGATAGCGCTACGCGCTTCCGGGATGACGAGGATTTGTGCGCGTCTCGAGCCGCTTACGGCTGCAGCCGATAACCGCCCATCTCGGTGATCAGGATCCGCGCCACGGCCGGGTCCGGCTCGATCTTCTGGCGTAGGCGATAGACATGGGTTTCCAGGGTGTGGGTCGTGACCCCGGCGTTGTAGCCCCAGACCTCCGTCAGCAGCTCCTCGCGCGACACCGGCTTGGAGCCGGCGCGGTAGAGGTACTTCAGGATATTGGTTTCCTTCTCGGTCAACCGCACCTTCTTCTGCTTCTCGTCGACCAGCAGCTTGGCGGACGGGCGGAACTCGTACGGCCCGATCCGGAACAGCGCGTCTTCCGAGGCCTCGTAGCTGCGCAGCTGGGCGCGGATGCGGGCCAAGAGCACGCCGAAGCGGAAGGGCTTGGTGACATAGTCGTTGGCGCCGGACTCCAAGCCCAAGATCGTGTCGCTGTCGCTGGCCGCCGCCGTCAGCATGATCACCGGGGCGGTGACCCCGTTCTTGCGCATCAGCCGGCAGGCCTCGCGGCCGTCCATGTCGGGCAGGTCGACGTCCAGCAGGATCAGGTCGGGCTTGATCTCGCGCGACATCCGCACGCCTTCGCCGGCGCTCGCGGCCTCGGCGACCGCGAACTCCTCGTGCAGGGCCAGCTGCTCGGCCAAGGCGCCGCGCAGGTCGTCGTCGTCGTCGATCAGCAGAAGGGTCTTGCGTTGCGCCATAAGGCGAAACATGCACCGCTGCGGCCCCCGGGGACAACCCCGAGCGAGGCCTTAAGTCCGAGGAGTCGCCCTTCGATGCTGTTCCGCGCCCATACCGACGGCCGCTTCGAACTGGATGGGCGCACCTTACGCTGCGCGATCGGCAAGGCGGGCGTGATCGCGGCGGCCGAAAAGCGCGAGGGCGACAACAAGAGCCCGCTCGGAACCTGGCTCATGCACGAGGTCTGGTATCGGCCGGACGTCTATCCGAACGGCCCGACCACCGCCCTGCCGCTTCGCGCCACCCGACCCGAGGACGGCTGGTGCGACGCTCCCGACGATCCGAACTACAACCGGCCCGTCACCCTGCCCTATGCCGCCAGCGCCGAGCGGATGTGGCGCGACGACTCCGTCTACGACCTGGTGGTGATCTTGGGCCACAACGACGACCCGCCGGCCCCCGGCATGGGCTCGGCGATCTTCATGCACCTGGCGCGAGAGGGTTATCCCGGGACGGAAGGGTGCGTGGCGCTGGCGCGAGAGGATCTGGAAGCGGTGCTGGCGGCGGCGAAGCCGGGGGATGCGGTCGAGATCGTCGCCTAGCTATCCTGTCATCCCGGGCGAAGCGTAGCGAAGACCCGGGACCGCAACAGGCCCGGAGCTTCCGGCGGTCCCGGATCTGCGCGCTGCGCGCTTGTCCGGGATGACAGCCCCTATTGAGCGTAGGTCCTCACGCCAAAGATCGCCGATCCCACCCGCACCGAGGTCGCGCCCTCGGCGATCGCCGTCTCGAAGTCGTCGCTCATGCCCATCGACAGCTTCGCGACACCGTTGCGGACGGCGATCTCCCGCAGCAACGCGAAGTGCGGCGACGGGTCGGCGTCGACGGGCGGAATGCACATCAGACCCTCTATCGTCAGGCCATAGGTCGTGCGACAGGCGGCGATGAAGGCGTCGGCGGCGGCGGGCGTGATTCCGGCCTTTTGCGGCTCTTCCCCGGTATTAACCTGGACGTAGAGGCGGGGGGCCTTGCCGGTTCGTTTGATCTCGTCGGCTACGGCGCGGGCCAGCTTCTCCCGGTCGAGCGTCTCGATCACGTCGAAGAAATCGACCGCCTCGCGAACCTTGTTGGTCTGCAACGGGCCGATCAGGCGCAGCTCCAGCCCTTCGCGGCGCTGGCCCCAGCGTTCCATGGCCTCCTGGACCCGGTTCTCGCCGAACACTTTCTGTCCCGCCGCCAGCACGGGCGCGATATGCTCCCACGGCTGGGTCTTGGAAACGGCCACCAGCGTCGTCGATCCCCCCGGCCGGTTCGCGCGGGTCTCGGCGGCGGCGATGCGGTCGCGGATCTCGGCGAGGGCTTGCGACTGGGCGAGCGACATGAGGAAACGGCCTTGCACGACGTGAGCGAACTGGAAGTCCTGTCTAGTGCGGCCGCGACCTTCCCGCCAAGGACCGCGCGCGGCGTGACCTTGCCGAACCTGCTGTTCTTCACCGATCCGGCCCGGGTTCCTGATCCCACGACCGTGGCCGAGCGCCTGCCGCGCGGGGCCGGGATCGTGTTCCGGGCGTTCGGCGCGCCCGACGCGGTCGAGCAGGGCCGCCGCCTGCGGGCGATCGCCAACGAACGCGGCCTGCTGCTGCTGGTCGGCGCTCACGCCAACCTGGCCGAGGGCATCGGGGCAGACGGCCTGCACATGCCTGAACGCCTGGTGGCCGACATTCCCCGCCTGCGGGCCGAACACGCCCGCTACCTGATCACGGTCGCCGCGCACGACGAGCGCGCCGTGCGGGCGGCGGAACGAGCCGGAGCGGATGCGATCGTCGTTTCGCCGGTCTTTCCCAGCAATAGTTCGTCGGCGGGAGACCCGCTGGGCGTTGATGCCGTAAAGGATCTGGTCTCGGCCACCGCCCTGCCCGTCTACGCCCTGGGCGGCGTGCGGGCGCGCACGGTCACGCAGCTGATCGGCGGCGGACTTGTCGGGATTGCGGCAGTGGAAGCCCTGGCGGGCTAACCAACCCTAGAACTTGAAGGCGGTTTCCAGGCGGACACGCGGCGCCGGATCGGGCTGCTGGGCCTTGCGAGCGGCCAGGGCCGGGTTGTTCTCGCCCAGGCTGACGGCGCCGCCGACGCGGATGGACGGCGTCACCTTGAAATAGGCGCCGGCCTGCACGTCCTGCAGTTCCATTTCGCGGCTGGTCGGCTGGTCGAGGTCGAGCTTCAGGCCCCAGCGGCCCTTCTTGGCGTCCCAACGCAGGGTGCGTTTGTCATCCTGCGGGTATTGGACGCCGGCGGCGGCGCTGGTGAAGTCGTTCTTGACGCTGAAATCGGGCGCAACGGCGTGAGGTTTGGCCTGGGCGAACGCGCTCGACGCCGATCCCGTTAGGATCAGCGCGGCAGCCCCGGCCAAGAAGAAACGCGTCGCGACCATCGCTACTCGCCGCCCATACTCTGTTGTCCCCACCCATCCCATATAGGAACGAGCCCTTACATTGCGATTAAAGGCTTGGCCGGAACGCGGTCAACCGGCCATTGGTCGCACTTCGGGCTGAATTGGGCGATTCAATCGACTCCTGTGGCGACGAGGTCACGCGATTCCTGTTTTGAGGCGGCGTAGCCATGCTATAGACCGGCTCCCGGCCGCGGGGGCGCGCCAGGATGCGCGAAGCCGCGTCGGCGAGACATTGGAGCGAGGTACTATGGCGTTTGAGCGTGGGTCTGTGATGCGCGGCGTCGCCGCGGGCGTCCTGGCTCTGTCCCTGCTGGGCGTGTCCGCCTGCAGCAGCAACAAGCCCCCGAAGACGTTCTCGACGCAAAGCGACGAACCGGGCCTGAACCCGTTCAAGCGCTTCGGCGGCGGCAACAAGGCTCCGGCCTCCGAGGGTTCGATCGGCGTCAACGGCTATCTGTGGCGCGCCAGCCTGGACACCCTGGCTTTCATGCCCCTGGCCTCGGCCGACCCGTACGGCGGCGTGATCGTCACCGACTGGTACGTGAACCCCGAGACCCCGGCCGAGCGCTTCAAGGCCACGGTCTATATCCTGGACACCCGCCTGCGCGCCGATGGCCTGAACGTCACGGTGTTCAAGCAGTCCAAGGACATCAACGGCGGCTGGGTCGACGCTCCCGTCGCCGACCAGACCGCCACCGACATCGAGAACGCGATCCTGACCCGCGCTCGTCAGCTTCGTCTTTCGAACATCAAGGGCTAAGGCCCCAAGGGTCCTCTTCCCGGCGAAGAGGACCCTGACGTCCTATTTTCTCAGCGCGCTCCAGCCGCGAAACCGCATAACTTGTCGCGGACGCGCTTCTTGAGCGCGCTTTTCCGTATCAAGATCCTGGTTTCCGATGGCCCGCTACAACCCCAAAGACACCGAGCCCAAATGGCGTGACGCCTGGGCCAAGGCCGACGTCTTCAAGACCGGCGAGATCAACGACGGCCGTCCGAAATACTACGTGCTCGAGATGTTCCCGTATCCGTCGGGCCGCATCCACATGGGCCACGTCCGCAACTACGCCATGGGCGACGTCGTGGCCCGCTACAAGCGCGCCCAGGGCTTCAACGTCCTGCATCCCATGGGCTGGGACGCCTTCGGCATGCCGGCCGAGAACGCGGCCATGGAGCGCGGCGTCCACCCCAAGGGCTGGACCTACGACAACATCGCCGCCATGCGCGAGCAGCTGAAATCGCTGGGCATTTCGATCGATTGGTCGCGCGAATTCGCCACCTGCGACCCGGAATATTACGGCAAACAGCAGGCCTGGTTCCTGCGTCTGCTGAAGCGCGGCCTGGTCTATCGCAAGGAAGCCTCGGTCAACTGGGACCCAGTCGACATGACCGTCCTGGCCAACGAGCAGGTCATCGACGGCAAGGGCTGGCGCTCGGGCGCCACGGTCGAGAAGCGCAAACTGACCCAGTGGTTCCTGCGCATCACCGACTACGCCGACGCCCTGATCGACGGCCTGAAGACCCTGGACCGCTGGCCCGACAAGGTTCGCTTGATGCAGGAGAACTGGATCGGCCGCTCCAAGGGCCTGCGCTTCAAGTTCCAGTTCGACGGCGAAGCGCCCGACGGCATGGCCGAGGGGCTGGAGGTCTACACCACCCGTCCCGACACCCTGTTCGGCGCCAGCTTCGTCGGCATCGCGCCCGAGCATCCGCTGGCCGAGCGCCTGGCGATCGAAAATCCCGAGATCCAGCAGTTCGTGGCCGACTGCCGCAAGGGCGGCACCTCGGAAGCCGAGATCGAGAGCGCCGAAAAGCTGGGCTACGACACCGGCCTGCGGGTCAAGCACCCCCTGGACCCGTCGATCACCCTGCCCGTCTGGATCGCCAACTTCATCCTGATGGACTACGGCGCCGGCGCGATCTTCGCCTGCCCCGCCCACGACCAGCGCGACCTGGACTTCGCCCGCAAGTACGACCTGCCGGTCCTGCCGGTGGTGCTGCCGACCGGTGAGGATCCCGCGACCTTCCAGGTCGCCAAGGAGGCCTATGTCGGCCCCGGCAAGATCTTCAATTCCGAGTTCCTGGACGGCATGGACGTCGAGGCCGCCAAGGCCGAGGCCGTCGCCCGCATCGAGAAGGCCGGCCAGGGCCAGGGCGCGACCGTCTACCGCCTGCGCGACTGGGGCATTTCGCGCCAACGCTATTGGGGCTGCCCGATCCCGGTCATCCACTGCGCGAGCTGCGGCGTTGTGCCCGTGCCGGAAAACCAGCTGCCGGTCGCCCTGCCCGAAGACGTCACCTTCGACAAGCCGGGCAATCCCCTGCTGCGCCACCCGACCTGGCGCCACACCACCTGTCCCTCGTGCGGCGGCAAGGCCGAACGCGAGACCGACACGCTGGACACCTTCATCGACTCCAGCTGGTACTTCGCCCGCTTCGCCGACACCCACGCCGCCGAGCCGGTCGGCAAGGACGCGGCCGACTACTGGTTGGCGGTCGACCAGTATATCGGCGGGGTCGAGCACGCGATCCTGCACCTGCTGTACGCCCGCTTCATCACCCGCGCCCTGAAGGACGAGGACCTGTTGTCGGTCGAGGAGCCGTTCGCGGGCCTGTTCACCCAAGGCATGGTCACCCACGAGGCCTATAAGAACGAGGCCGGCGAGTGGGTCGAGCCGTCGGAGGTGGTGATCACCGCCGAGGGTAACAGCCGCACCGCCAAGCACGCCAAGACCGGCGCGCCGATCGTCATCGGCGACATCGAGAAGATGTCGAAGTCAAAGAAGAACGTCGTCGCTCCGGAGGACATCTTCGAGGCCTATGGCGTCGACTCGGCGCGCCTGTTCGTGATGAGCGACAGCCCGCCCGAACGCGACGTCCAATGGACCAATTCGGGCGTCGAGGGCTCCTGGCGCTTCACCCACCGCCTGTGGAACGAGTTCGACAGCCAGCCGGCCGGCGACTTCGCCCATGACGAGACCGACGAAGCGGCCCTGGCCCTGCGCAAGGCGGCCCACAAGCTGATCGGCTTCGTCACCGACAGCATCGAGGGTTTCCGCTTCAACAGCGGTGTGGCGCGCCTATACGAGTTCCTGAACGCGCTGAAGGCCGCTCCGGCCGAAGGTGCTTCGGACGCCGTGTTGGCCGCCCGCGCCGAGGCCCTGAACATCCTCGCTCGGCTGGTCGCTCCGTTCACGCCCCACCTGGCCGAAGAGGCCTGGGCCAGCATCGGCGGCCAAGGCATGGTCGTCGACGCGCCCTGGCCCAAGGCCGACCCGGCCCTGGCCGCGGACGACGAGCGCGTCCTGCCGATCCAGATCAACGGCAAGCGTCGCGGCGAGATCAAGGTCAAGGCCGGCGCCCCGGAGGACGAGGTCCAGAAAATCGCTCTGGCGGATCCGAACGTCCTGGCCCACCTTGAGGGCGTCACGGTCCGTAAGGTGATCGTGGTCAAGGACCGTATCGTCAACATCGTGGCCAATTGAGACCGATGAAACGCACCCTGCTGATTGGCGCCCGAACCTTCGCGATCGCGGCGCTGTCGATGACGGTCCTGTCGGCCTGCGCCGGCTTCACGCCCCTATACGGCCGCCCTGGTGTCGAGGGCGGGCTTTCCAGCATCGAGACCGTCGCGGCCGAGGGCCGGGGCGGCTATTTGCTGCGCGAGCAGCTGGACGACGCCTTCGCTCACCGCCAGGGCGACCCAGCGGCCTACAAGCTGGTGTTCGGCGTCAACGAGCAACGCTTCGCCCGCGGCGTGCGTCTGGACAATGTCGCCAATCGCTATGAGCTGCGGATGTCGGTCACCTGGCGGCTGCTCGACGCCCACACCGGTGTTGAGGCCCACAAGGGCTCGACCGACGTCTCGGTAACCTACGACTCCGCCGACCAGCCCTACGCCGCCATCGCGGCCCAACAGGACGGTCAGGAGCGGGCCGCGACCGAGGCCGCGCGCAAGATCCAGCTGGACCTCGCCACCTGGCTGGCGGGCAAGAAGCCGGCTTAGAGGCCATGATTCTCTCCAAGCGTCCGGACGTCGAACGCTTCCTCAAGGAGCCGACCCCGGACATCCGGGCCGTGGTGCTGTACGGCAAGGACCGAGGCGTGGTGCGCGATCGCGCCAACGCCTTGGCCAAGCGCGTGGTCGAACGCCCGGACGATCCCTTCGACACCGCTCAGCTGACCGACAGTGACCTCGACGGCGATCCGGCCAAGCTGGAGGACGAATTGTCGGCTCAGTCGATGATGGGCGGCCGCCGTCTGGTGCGTCTGCGCCTGTCCGGCGAGAAGGCCGGACCCGACAAACAGGCCGCAGAGGCCCTGACCCGCCACGTCGAAGGCCAGCTCAATCCCGACGCCTTCTTCCTGGTCGAGGCCGGCGCCCTGGGCCGCGAATCCCAGCTGCGCAAGGTCGGCGAAAAGGCCAATGGCTGCGCCGTCATCCCCTGCTACGAGGACGAGGCCGGCGACCTTGCCCGCCTGACGCGCGACACCTTGGCCAACGACAAGGTCAGCCTGAACGGCGAGGCGCTGGACCTGTTCGTTTCCCGCCTGCCCAAGGAGCGCGGCGTCGCCCGCGCCGAGATCGAGCGTTTGGCGCTCTATCTGGGTCCGAACAGCGGCGTCAACGCCACCGCCGCCGACCTGACCGACTTCCTGGGCGTGGAACCCGAAGCCTCGCTCAGCGACGCCGCCGCCGACGCGTTCGGCGGCAAGGCGGGCGCGGCCCAGACCGCCCTGCGCCGCGCCGCGGCCGAGGGCGAAGGCGGTCCGGCCGCCGTCCGCGCCATCGGCTATTATCTGGGCCGTCTGCGCCGGGTCCTGACCCTGCACAAGAACGGCGTCGACCTGCAGGCCGCCGCCAAGGCCGCCGGCGTCTTCTGGAAACAGGAGCGCGAGTTCCTGCGCCAGGCCCGGGCCTGGAACCTGGAAGCCATCCTCGACATCCAGGGCGAGGTCCTGACCGCCGACCGCGCTTGCAAGACCTCCGGCTCGCCGGATCAGCTGATCGCCGAGCGTTTGGCGCTGATGATCGCCGGGCGCGCGCGACGATTGGGGCTGTAGGCCGAAAACGCCTCGCCAAGCGTAGAACGAGGTC
The DNA here is from genome assembly GCF_056401555.1 of Caulobacter sp. P4_E5. NCBI lineage: Bacteria > Pseudomonadati > Pseudomonadota > Alphaproteobacteria > Caulobacterales > Caulobacteraceae > Caulobacter > Caulobacter sp. P4_E5. The sequence continues at coordinate 66,072 of NZ_JBFUJD010000004.1, read as the reverse complement.
TCCAAGCTTCATCACCACGACAATGAGCTTGGTCACGATATTGAGCGCGTCTAGTTCGGTCATGATTCAGATCCTCCTCGAGTGAGAATCCTTCGGCTTTGCGGGCGGGGGGGTTAGCTACCGTCCCATTTCACTCGTCATCCCGGCCGCAGCGGGGCGGAGAGCCGGCAACTGTGTTTACGGCTGGAATGAGAGTTGGTCGCGCAGGAGGGCGTTTGCGGTGACGAGGAGCTTTCGGGCGATGGCGATGAAGGCCAGCTTTGGGGGTTTTCCGGCGTTTCGCAGGGCTTGGTAGGCGGCCTTGAAGCGGCTGTTGGAGCGGGAGGCGGCGACGGCGGCCATGTAGAGGGCGTCGCGGACGCGTTTTCGGCCGCCGCGAATGGCGCGTTGGCCGCGCAGCTTGCCGGAGTCGTGGTTGAAGGGGGCCAGGCCGGCGAGGGCGGCGATGGTCTTGGGCGAGCGCTGGCCCAGTTCGGGCAGCAGAGCGATCAAGGTGGCGGCGGTGACGGGGCCAACGCCGGGGATCGAGCGGATGAAGGCCTGGGCGCGGCGCAGGTCGGGAACGCTGGCGATCAGGTCGGCGATCTKGCGGTCGAGGTCGGCGATGGCCTCATCCAACCAGGCCAGGTGAGCGTCCAGACCGTCGATCAGGTCGRCCTCGTCCAGCTCGGYGCGGCGGGCGCGTTCCTGCTGGCGCATGGCCACCAGCTGGTCGCGCCGCTTGTGCAGCAGGGCCAGCCGCTCRCGGGACGGATCGGCGGGCTCGGCCGCTCTGGGGCGCAAGGCCGCGCCCAGGATGGCCAGCATGCGCGCGTCGATCTGGTCGGTCTTGGCCAGGAAGCCAGCAGCCTGGGCGAAGGCGCGGGCCTTCGTCGGGTTGACCCGGGCATGGGCGACCCCGGCCGCGGCCAGCTCCTGGCGCAGGAACCGGTCGTAGCGGCCGGTGGCCTCGAAGACGACGAAGCGCCCCAGGGCCGCCCATCGCGCGGCCAGGGCCTGGACYTGTTCGCGTGTGTTGGCCACGCGCTCGCCGCGATCCAGCGCGGCGTCGAACACGTCGAGATGATGCTTGGACACATCGATCCCGACCACGTCAGGGTGTATGGTCATCGTGCCTGTCCCTGTGATGCGAGGTCCGCGCCAACGGCCTCGTGCAACTGTTCAGGTGTGGTCTAAAGCGGGCGGGGATCTGGCCGGCTAACGGTCTCAAGACCTGGGACCCAACGATCTCCCGCCCGTGACCAATCTCTCACAGTTTCGACACACAGGGACCCAGGGGCCGCCGCAGCGCGCCGGCCCCTGGGTCCCGGACAGCCTCTGCGAGGCTTCCGGGATGACAAAGGTTTAGGGCTTTGATTTCTTTCTGTGGCTCACCCGAGTTCGGAACTTAGACCGGTTCCAGCTCGACCAGCACGATATCGTTGGCGCGCATCGGCAGGTCGACCACCGCCTCGCCGCGCACCTTGATCACCTTCTCGATCTCGGGACGATCCTGGGTCAGCGCCTCCAGCTGGCGCAGCTGCTCGGCGGTCAAGGTCTTGGGCAGGCCCATGTCGATATAGGCGCTATAGGCGTCGTTGGCGCGATAGCCGGTCCGGCGGACGCGCAGGCTATAGGACCCGGGCTTCAGCCCCGCCACCCGCAGCTTCAGCGGCTCGACGTCGAGGGTCGGATGCAGGCGGGTGTAAAAGGGCCGATTGCTGACCTTCTGGTCGGGCTGCCGCCAGGCATAGGCTAGGGCCGCCACCCGGTCGCCGTCGCGGGCGGCGAAGACCTGGCCGTCGTCGCAGGCGATCTCACGCCCCTTCACGGCGTTCAGATACTTGTAGGCGAACCAGGCGGGCTTGCGGATCCCCTGCGGATTCATCAGGCCGAAGCCGCCCTCGAACGGCTTGGTCGGCGGGCCCGGCTCCTCGAACAGGTCAGTATAGGTCCAGTAGCTCATGCCCTGGACCAGGCCCTGGGTGCGCCGCAGCTTCTCCAGGATGTAGGCGGCGCTGACATAGCTGTCGTGGACGCTGTCGCGCGGCGTGTAGCTGGTGCTCCATTCGGTGAAGTAGAGCGGCAGGTTCGGGAAGGCCGAGGCCTGGATCTGCTCGCGCACCCGCCGCACGTCGCCGACGATGGCGTCGGGCGAGGCCGACAGCTTGGTGTCCTGCTCGCCCTTCTCGTCGAGGAAGCCGCCGTCGACGCCGTAAGTATGGGTGGTGACGAAATCGACGGCCGAGCCGGTGGTCTTCACATGGGCCAGGAACTCCGGGACCCAGGCCGCGCCCGCCGTCGAGGGGCCGCCGACCCGCAGGGCGGGATCGACCGCCTTGATGGCCCGCGCCGTGACGTCATAGAGCTCGAAATAGGCCGCCTGGTCGGCCTTCTCCCAGAAGCCGTCGAGGTTGGGCTCGTTCCAGACCTCGAAGAACCACTTGCGGACCTCCTCGACGCCGTACCGCTGGCGGACGTGCCGGACAAAGGCGTCGATCAGGTCACGCCAGGGCTCCAGCTTCGGGTGGGAGGTGTTGCCCTTCCAGTAGAAGATGGTCAGGTCGGAGGTCTTCATCGCGTCGGGCGTAAAGCCCAGCTCGACGAACGGCCGGATCCCCTTGGCCAGCAGGGCGTCATAGAGCTGATCCAGCTTGGTCCAGTCGTAGACGATCTTGCCGTCCTGGACCTTCACCGTGCCCAGCACGTCGTGGAAGATCGCGTGGAAGCGGATGTAGCGGAATCCCAGCTCGTCGACGGCGGTCTTCAGCTGGGCCTGGCTGTCGGGGCGGATCAGGGTTCCCGGATAGTCCGAACCGACCGAGAGGTCGAAGAAGCGATCGACCGGACCGCCGGTCTTGGCCAGGTCCAGGGCCACCACGCGCGGCGCGGCCGGCGCGGCCCAGGCACGGGTGATCGCGGCCAGATTCGCCAACGGCGCCAGGCTCGAGAACGCGGCCAGCACGGTTCGGCGCGACATCGCCATGGTGTTCCTCCCTCTTGTTGGCGAAAGGGCTACACGGCGATGATAGCGCTATCAATCGTTATTGTAGGACAATTTCCACTCAGCGACGCAGGGCGAAGCCGACATAGATCGTCCGGGGCGCCGAATAGCTGGTGACGCCGTCCGCCGTCTGGCCGACGGCGAGGTCGGCGTCCAAGGCGTTGTCGGCGGCCAGGTAGATTTCGCTAATCGGCGACACCTTCCAGCCCGCCCGCAGGTCGAGCCCCGTCCCCGCCTTCAAGGTTCGCGTGTTCAGGTCGTCCTCGAAACGCTTGCTCTCGTAGCGCAGGTCGGCGTCGAGGCTCAGGCGCTCGATCGGCCGCCAGCGCGCCCCGGCGGTGACGGTCAGGGCCGGCGCCTGGGCCGGGCGCTTGCCGGTCAGCTGGGCCGCCCCGTCGACGCGAGCGTGGGTGGCCGAGAAGGCCGCGCGCACGGCCCAGGCCGGCGACAGGTCGGCGGCGACGTCGCCTTCCAGGCCATAGGCGTTGATCTCGCCGGCGTTGCGCCGCTGGCGCAGCACGCCGCCGGCCGGGATGAAGCCGGCGACCGGGAAGGTCCCGGGGCCGATGCCGATCGTGACGTTGGTGATCGGATCCTGGACCTGATTGTAGAAGGCGCCGAGGGTCCACCGCACCGCGCCCTCTCCCGCGAGCCCGGTCTCGAGGCCGTACAGGGTCTCGGGCTTCAGCGCGGCATTGGCCTCGGTGACGTCGTTACCGACCCGGAACGGGCGGTGCAGTTCGTTCAGGGTCGGCGGCCGGAAACCGGCATAGGCCGCCGCCCGCCACCAGACCTCGCCGGACAGGCGCTGGCGCACGCCGACCCGCGCCGTCGGCGTGGTTCCGGAGGCGTCGGCCGGCGGCGCGTCCAGGGTCAGGGCGCCCGTCGACGCGTCCCGCTCGCGACGGACGCCGGCATAGGACCGCCAGCCGTCCAGCCGCGCGCCGGCCGCCAGGGAGAAGTCCTCGCGGGCATAGGCGGTCTCGGCATAGAGGCCGCCGACCAGGGTGCGGCCGCCGGCCGTGCGCCGCCGGGTGAACGCGCCGGACAGATAGCGGAACAGCTCGTTGGTCCGTCCCTCGGTCGCCCGGACGTCGCCGCCCAGTTCCCAGGACCAGTCGCCGGCCTTGTGCTGCCAAGCGGCGTTGAGACCGTAGCCGTTGGCCGGGGTCGAGTACTGGTCGTTGGCCGGCGTCGTCCCGACCCGCCCAGCGGCGACAGCGGCCGAGGTGTTCTCCAGGTCACTGGACCGCGCCCAGGCCTGCAGCCGCCAAGCCTCGCCGGCCAGGGTCACGGCCAGCACCCCGCCGGTGGCGTTCGAGCGCGCCCCGACCAGGCCGGCCCCGCGCTTCTCCTGGAACGCCCCGGCGCGCACCGCCCAGCGGACGCCGCCGAGATCGCCTTGGACCCGGGCCGCGATCGAACCGTCTTCAAGGGTCGTGGGCGCGTCGGCCGCCCCCGCCGCCGCGCCGCGCACGGGGCGATAGCCGTCGGTGCGCGAGCCGCTGGCGGTCAGCAGCACGTGGTCGGTCCCGAAGGTCCCGGCCGCGCGCCAGCTGTCGCGCTGGCCCGCCTGGGCCGTGAAGCTGGACAAGCCGCCACCGACCGCCCGCTCACGGAGGGCCACGACGCCGGTCAGGGCGCCGGCGCCATAGGGGCCCGCCCCCGCGCCGCGCACGATGGTCGCGCCGGAGAGGCCCTCGCCCGGCAAGCCGGTCCAGATCACCCAGCCCCCGAACGGGTCGTTCTGCGGCGCGCCGTCCAGGGTGACCAGCGCCCGGCCGGCGCCGGACGGCGCCACGGCGCGAAGAGACAAGCCCTGGATGGTCGGATTGGCCGCATCGCTGCCGGTGCGACGGAACAGCGAGACGCCCGGCGTCGTCTTCAACACGTCGTCCAGCCGCGCCTGGCCGCCCAGGGCGCGAGCGTCATAGGTCGCGGTGGAGAAGGCTTCCTGGCCCGCCAGCGACGGCAACCGCGGCGCCTCGACGACGACGGCGGACACCGGGGACGGCGGGGCTTCAAGCAACACGGGCGACCTCTAGGCGGAGAACAGCCCGGTGTAACGGAGGTCGGCGGCCAGGGCCATCGCCCCAGCCGCCGCCCGGATCCGCTAAGCCAACGCCTTCTTGTACAGCGCCAGCAGTTCGCTCCAGGCCTTCTCGGCCGAGGCCTCGTTGTAGGCCTGGCTGCCGGGAACGGTCCAACCGTGGTTGGCGCCCTTGTAGACCTCGACCGTGGCCGAGCGCTTGGCCTCGGCGAAAGCGGCCTTCAGCTTGTCCTTCGAGGCCGGATCCCGCTGGTCGTCGTTGTCGGCGACGGCGACCAGGTAGTCGGCCTTGGTCTTGGGGATCAGCAGGACGGGGCTGTCGGGGCCGTCCGCCGTCAGACCGCCGCCGTGGAAGCTGGCCACCGCGCCGATGCGATCTGGCGCGACGCCGGCGGTGCGGAACGCCAGCGGCCCGCCCATGCAGTAACCCTGGGTCCCGACCCRCTTGGCCTTGTTGGTCTGGGGCTGGGCGTCGAGGAAGGCCACGAACGCCTTGGCGTCGACCACCGCCGTCGTCGGGGTGACGGTCTTGGCCAGGGCCATGATCGCCTCGCGGTCCTTCGGGTCGGCGAAGTTCATCGCCCCCTCCATCACCGGCGCCTTCTTGGACCGGTAGAAGAGGTTGGGAACCAGCACAACATAGCCAGCCGCGGCCAGCCGACGGCCCATCTGGCGGAACACCGGGCGCAGGCTCCAGATGTCGGGCCACACCAGCACCGCCGGCCACTTGCCCTTGCCCTTCGGATAGAACAGGGCCGCATCGGCGACGCCGTCGGCCGTCTTGATCTCGACGTCCTTCTCCTCGACCGCATCGTCGGCATGGGCCACGGTCGCGACGCCGGTCAGGGCCGCGGTCAGCAGACCGAACTTCCGCCGCGAAATAGTCGGATCCTGCATGAGGCCGGGGTGGATTTCGTCATCGCACATGGCGGTCTCCTCCTGAATGAGACCGGCACGCTATAACCGCGTTATCCGTTCGCCTATCCACTTTAAGCTGGCGTCTGATAGGTCGCCTTGCCGGGCAGCAGCAGGTCCTGCTTGCGGCCGTCGCACAGGGCATAACTGAAGCCCGACTGGATCGCCCAGGCCCCGACCTCGCCCTGCTTGTTGACCGCCAGGAAGCCGACCTGAATGTCCTTGGCCTGGGGCTTCTTCTTCAGGATCCGCTCGACGGCCTCGCGGCAGGCGGCCTCGGGCGAGCGACCCTGGCGCATCAGTTCGACCACCAGGAAGCTGCCGACATTGCGGATCACCTCCTCGCCCACCCCGGTCGAGGTGGCGCCGCCGACGTCGTTGTCGACATAGAGGCCCGCGCCGATGATCGGGCTGTCGCCCACCCGGCCGCGTAGCTTCCAGGCCATGCCGCTGGTCGTGCAGGCCCCGGCGATGTTGCCCTTGGCGTCGATGGCCAGCATGCCGATGGTGTCGTGGTTGTTCGCCCCGCCGGGCGTGCCGAGCTGGCCCGAGGTCTTGCCGTAGTCGCCGACCTCGCTATTGGCCTTGGGCTGGTACTTGGCGTCCTTCTTCCAGGCCTCCCAGGCGGCCTTGGATTCCGGCGTCAGCAGTTCCTCGTACGGGAAGCCCTGCTCGATCGCGAACTGCAGCGCCCCCGCCCCGACCAGCATCACGTGCGGGGTCTTCTCCATCACCTTGCGGGCCACCGAGATCGGATGGGCGATGTGCTCCAGCGCCGCCACCGCGCCGCAGTTGCCCAGCTCGTCCATGATGCAGGCGTCCAGCGAGACGTGACCGTCGCGGTCGGGATAGCCGGCGCGGCCGACGCTGTGGTTCTTCAGGTCCTGCTCGGGCACCCGCGCTCCGGCCTCGACCGCGTCCAGCGCCCGGCCGCCCTTTGACAGCACCGCCCAGGCCGCCTGGTTGGCGGCGACGCCGAAGTCCCAGGTGGAGATCACGCACGGACCTTCCAGCTTCACCGAACCCTCCGCCGCTGACACCTTCGCGCCGATCATCGCCGATCCGACTAAGGATGCGCCGATCAGGCCCCTACGATTCATCATGCGCGTGTGCTCCAACAAGACCGCCCCGAATCCCTAGCATGAGCGAGAGCTGACCATGACCGCCGACCGCATTCTGCTGGAAGTCTGTGTCGATACGCCCGCCGGATTGGCGGCGGCGATCGCTGGCGGGGCGGATCGGATCGAACTTTGCGCGGCTTTGGCCCTGCAGGGCCTGACTCCCGCGCCCGGCCTGATGGCGTTGGCGGCCAGCGCGCCGATCCCGATCTATCCGATGATCCGGCCGCGCAACGGCGACTTTTGCTACGACGCCGGCGACCTGGACGCCATGCGCCGCGACATCGACGCGGTGCGCGCCTACGGCCTGGCCGGCGTGGTCATCGGCGCCAACCGTCCCGACGGCGAGCTTGATCTCGTGGTGCTGGAAAAGCTGGTCGAGCATTCGAAGGGTCTCGGCATGAGCCTGCACCGGTCATTCGACCTGGTCCCTGATAAGTCGGCCACGCTGGAAGTYGCCATCGACCTGGGCTTCGAGCGGGTGCTGACTTCGGGCGGGGCTCTCACGGCCCAGGCGGGGGCCGAACAGATCGCGACATTGGTCGAGCAGGCCGCCGGGCGGATCGGCATCCTGGCCGGCGCGGGCGTCCAGCCGGGCAATGTCGCCGACCTGGTGAAGCGGACGGGCGTGCGCGAAGTCCACGGCTCGTTCAGCGGCCCGATCCCTGGGGCGGCGCCCGGTTCCAAGCTCGGAGAGATGGGTTTCGTGCCGCCGGAGCTGCGGGATACGGATCAGGCGGCGGTGGCGGAGGCGGTGAGGGTTTTGCGCGGGCTGTAGCGACCTCACGAACCGCTTCCTAATTTCATCGTCATCCCGGAAGCCTCGCAGAGGCTATCCGGGACCCAGGGGCCGGCGCAGTGCGGCTGCCCTGGGTCCCGGCTCTCCGCTTCGCTGCGGCCGGGATGACGAGAGATTACGATCAGAAAAAGGAGCTACTTCGCCGGATACCTCTTGGTCCACGCCTCATACGCCTTGATCGCCTTGGCCGGTTGGGCGCCGAACCAGGAATAGCCGTTGCGGCGCTCCAGCGAGAGCTCGTTGACCTCGTCGCGCAGGGTCTTGTCGCGCTCGCCGAAGACCGGCTTGCCGGTGGTGCGGCTGTAATAGCGCGACCAGATCGGACCGGCTCCAGACTGATCGACCAGGCGGCGACCTTCGGGGTCGCCCTTCCCGCCGGTCCAGGCCTTGCCCATGATCGCCGCGCCCTTCATCCAGGCCACGCCGCCGTGGACCGCGGCCACCTCGGCCGGGGTCGGATCGGGCAAGCTCATCAGGTACATCAGGAGGTCGGCGCTCTCGCCCGTCGACAGGGCCGGCGGCTCGAAGTTGCGGCCGGCCACGGGCTCCAGGGTGAATGGATCGGCTTGTTGGCCCCAGATCGTCGGCTTGCCGTCGATACGGATCTGCGAGGCGACGATGACCTCGCGCCCGTGCTTAGCCGCCGCGCCGGCCTTGGCGCGCAGGTCGGCGGGCACGAAAGCGAAGTCGGCCTTGGCCTCGGACACTTCGGTCAGCAGAGCCGCGGCCTCGGAGACGGCGTTGTCGTTGAAGGTGACCGCGTCATGATAGCCGCCTTCCAGCGGCCAGACCTGCGGCCAGCCGCCGTTCGGGAACTGGGCGGCCAGCAGATAGCGCACACCCTTCAGGAAGCTCTGGCGATAGGCCTCGCCATCCTTGCCCGGCAGCTGGGCGGCGACCTTCGCGAGAAAGCGCATCTCGGTGATGGTGGCGTTGTTGTCCAGCGTGCCGACATAGCCCCACCGGGGGTCGCGGGCGGCGTCGAAGTCGTTCTCGCTGAGATATTTGGAATTGTTGTCCGAGGCCCAGGGCTGGCCCGGCAGGCGCAGGGCGCCCTCGCGGTCCTGGTTCTTGCTCCAGCCGCCGGCCGGGGTCTGGAAGCTGACGATGACGTCGGCGATGTGGCGCGCCTCGGGCGAGGCGTACCAGGCGGAGTCCTTGGTCAGCGCCATGCCGCCGTCACCGTGCCCCGAAGGCGGCGGCGGCGGGGCGACCTCGCCCGGCTTCAGCTCGGCGGCCAGGGCGGCGCGATCGGCCTTCTCCTGGGCGGTCGAGCGGTCGAGATAGGCCTTCCACGCTGGTTGTTGGGCGGCGGGCAGAGCCGCGATCCGGGCGGCGGTGATCGGCTGGGCCGGGACGTTGGTCCCGATCACGCCCGCGAAGGCCGGCGCGGCCAGCAGGCTGACGGACAGGAACAGGCCGATGGCGGCGGCGCGGTGGGTCATCTGGACGTCTCTCCCCGAAGGCGTCGTTGTCGTTGGACGCCTTTTTCTCACGGGAATGATACCGGTTTCCTACCGGGTTGAAACAGATCCTCCGACTTCCCCGGCGAAGGCCGGGGCCCAGATTCATCCGGGGACGTTTGGGTGTTCGCGATCGGGCGGCGGCTCAAGAATAGCGACGCCAGAGGGTTCGATCTGGGCCCCGGCTTTCGCCGGGGAGATCGGCCTAAGGATTCTCGATGATATGCGGGATGAACCGAGACCGATCCCGCGTCACCCGTCCCCGATCCTCGCGCACGCCGATGCCGGCCGGCTGGTCGCCGATGACCCACGAGCCGACCACCGGATAGTTGACGCCGAACTTCGGCGGCGGCTTCAGTTCCTGGCGGATCCAGCCTTCCGCGCCATAGCCCTGGTCCAAGACCCGGCCCTTGCGACCGTCCTTCCAGAGCTCGACATTGGCGCCCTCGCGGCTGAACAGCGGCTTGCGGGCGTAGCTGTTGCCAAGGCGCTCGACCTTGGGGTCGTCGTCGAAATAGGTCTCCAGCAGGTTCGGGTGGCCCGGATGGCGCTCCCACAGCAGCGGCAGCAGGGCCTTGTTGGACAGCACCGCCTTCCACGGCGGCTCCAGGAACAGCGTCTTGCTGGCGGCGATGTTGGCGGCGTAGGGCTCGCGCAGCATCTCCTCCCAGGGGTGCAGCTTGAAGATCGCGCCGATCAGGTAGTTGTCCTGGTCGATGAAGCGGCCATCGGCGTCGAGGCCGATCTCGGTCGTCGGCACGAACTTGGGCTCCAGGCCCGCCAGCCTGCCCATGTCTTCCAGGAACCGCACGGTCTGGCGATCCTCGACGAAGTCGGCGTCGCTAGCGAAATGGACGAAGCCGCCGTTCGGAAAGATCTCCTTGAACCGTTCGGCCAGCCGGTCGTGCAGGCTGTTGAACTGGTCGGTGCTCTCGGGAAGCGCGCCCCGCTGGATCAAATCCTCCAGCCACAGCCACTGGAACACACCCGCCTCATAGATGCTGGTCGGGGTGTCGGCGTTGTATTCGTAGAGCTTGGGCGGCCCCGCCCCGTCGTAGAAGAAGTCGAAGCGGCCGTAGAGCGACGGATCGCGCGCCTTCCACGAGGCGGCGACCACGTCGCGCGAGGCTTCCGGGATCTGCAGCCGGGCCATCAGCGCGTCACTCTGGACCGCGTCGGCCACCAGCTCGAGACACAGCTTGTGCAACGCCTCGGTCGCGGGCTCGAGGTGGCCCTCAACCTCTTCCAGCGTGAAGGCGTAGGCCGCCCGCTCGTCCCAGTAGCGACGACCGTCGGCGTGATGCCAGGTGAAGCCGACCGCCTCGGCTTTCGACTTCCAGTCGGGCCGAGGCGTCAGGGTGAGACGGCGCATCAGGCGTCCGAGCCGTCCCTGCCATCCCTTTGGGCGACCTTCTGCTTGTCCTCGATGGCCAGCATCGGGGCGGGCAGAGCCTCATCCTTCGGCGCCATCAGGCGGGCCAGCACGTCCTCGGCCCCGCCGCCGCCCGGCAGGATGCCGGCGGCCGCCAGCTTGGCGTCGAGGTCGGCGCCGGTCTTGCGGTCCTCGGACTCGTTGTGCAGCTTGAACTGCTCCTCGCGGACCGATTGGCGTTCCTTGATGCGCTTGAGGCTGTCGGCGGCCGAGCCGACGACGCCGCTGGCCGAGCCCGAGCGCGAGATGACGGCCGCCTGGGCCTTCTGGACGCTCTCGTTGACCTTCACGATCTCGATCTCGCGACGCAGCGCTTCGACCTTGGTGTCGGTCTGGGCGATGATCGTGCGCAGCTTGTCCTCGGCGCTGCGCAGTTCGGTCATCTGGGTCGACTTCTGGGTCGCGTCCTTCTCGAGGTCGGCGATCCGCTGGGCCACTTCCAGGGCTAGGGCCTGGTCGCCCTTGTTCATGGCCGCGCGCGCCGAGGACTCGTACTTGCGCGACTGGTCGGTCAGTTGGGCGACCTCGGTCTCCAGCGACCGGCGGCGCGCCACCAGCTTGGCCAGCTCGTCCCGGGCCTTGCCCTGGGCGTTGTCGGCGTCGCGGATCTCCTGGTCCAGGATCCTCAGGGCGTTGGCGTCCACGATCGTCTGGGCCCCGTCATGGGCCGTGCCGCGGAAGAGCGCCGAGAGCTTGCTCCAGATCGACATCGATTTAAGTCTCCAGATCTCTTTGTCTTAAGCGGCCGCGACGCGGCTCTTTTCGAAGGTGTCGCGCAGCTCGCTGGCGGCGGCGATGGCGTTGTCGGCCAGGGTGCGCAACTCGATGATCAGCGTCTGCAGGGTGGTCTTGGACGAGATCTCGCCCATCAGCTCGTAATAGTCGCGGCCGTCCACCGTGGTGATGCCGAAATTCGACAGCGGCACGATCTTCTGGGCCTTGAGCAGGAACTCATTGAACGCCGCGCGGTCCTCCTGCTCGTCGCAGGGCCACAACAGGGTCGAGACGACCATCTGCAGCGCGCCGCCGCTGACATAGACCGGCAGGTCGCCGAATTCATGCATGACGACCAGCAGAACCGGCTCGACGCCTTCGATGACGGTGGCGGTCAATTCGTCCTGGCGCACGAGGGCGCTGTCGGCCAACGCGTCGCGCAGGCTGTGAATCGTCCAGGCGGTGTCGATAACGGAGTCCATGTGTCTGACGCCCTTGGGGGGATGGGGGTTGGTGGCCAGGGTCGGTCCGCGGACCGACTCGACGACGATTGCCTGCACGGCCGAGAGGATGTCGGGCTTGCACGCCGCCGGCGCCCAGACCTCGATCTTCACGAAGCCAGCACTCCGGCGCGCTTCACGCCACGCGCGGGTCCTTTCGGCGGCCTGTGCACTTCTCGTCGGTTTGACCGGCATGCGTTACATGTACGCATAACATGTACGCTTGACAAGATGCGGTTCGGCGTCATCCTGCGGCCGACTTCACCTCGGGGCAAGCGCGCTCTGAAGTAGAGCTGGCGCCGCTGTTCAGATAGGTATGCCGGCCAGAGATTTGAGGGCTCGCGGACCGCGATGTTCGGAAAGCTTTTCGGCAAGAAGGACGACGCCGCTCGCGCCGCCCTGCCCATCATCCGCAATGTGACGATCGGCCGGACCGTCGTGCTGGACCCCTTGGCGTGGCGGCGCTTCGGGGCCGAAACCCGCTTCGCCCTCGACCGCGATACGCTGGAGATCACCGCCCAGGGCCTGATCCAGCTGAACGACGGCGTCTTCGTGCATCGGTTCTATACGGACGACGAGGTCCTGTTCCAGGTGGTCTCGGACGACCGCGAGGGTCAGAAGGCCAACGACTTCACCGTCTTCGCCCCCTGGGCCAGCGAGTACCCCAGCGACCGCGCTGACCGCGACCTGTGGGGCAAGCGCCTGCGCGCCCCGACCTTCCAGGCGGAAGGGCTGCCGGAGTATCGCCGTTTCTGGTTCGGCGAAGAGGCCGTCGACCAGGAGCCCGTGACGCTCTGGGAAGACGTCTATTACGACCGCGACGCTCCGGCGCCCGCGCGCCGGCTGTTCCAGACCACCATGCTGTTCCACCGCGACCTGGCGGGCGGCGACGGGCGCGAACTGCTGCTGGCCCTGACGCTGGAGCCGGAAGACAGCAAGGACGTCAGCCACGAGACGATGATCGGCCTGCCGTTGTCGGTGGGCGAATTCCGAGCTTAGAGGGGCAAGACAGAGATGTTCGACTTCATCGGTTTCAAGGAGGGCGCGACCGCCTTCCTGCTGGCGTTCGTGGTGGCGGGCCTGTTCACCATCGCCTTCAAGTACATCTACCAGTGGATCACGCCCTATAACGAGAAGGCGCTGATCCGGGAGGGTAACCTCGCCGCCTCCATCGCCCTGGCTGGCGCGCTGATCGGCTATGTCCTGCCGCTGGCCTCGGCCCTGAGCCACACGGTCAGCCTGCAGGAGTTCGCCGCCTGGGCGACCCTGGCCGGCGTCATCCAGATCGCCGCCTTCACCGGCGTGCGCCTGGTCGCCCTTCCCGACGTCAAGAGGCGCATCGAGAACGGCGAGACCTCGATCGGCATCTATCTGGCGGGCATTTCCATCGCGGTCGGCCTGCTGAACGCCGCCTGCATGACTTCGTGAGGGCCCCGACCATGACCATAAGGGCGATGACCACCCGCAAACGTTCGAACTCGCTGAAGCTCTCGACCATGCTGGCCGGGGCGACCGCCCTGACCCTGGCCGGCTGCGACGACCCTTCCCCTCAAGCCAGCTGGGACCCCAACCGCGGCGAACAGGTCCAAGCCTTCAGCTACAAGTCGCTGGAAGAGTGCAAGGCGGCCAACGAGGTCCCCGATCCGCAGTGCGACACCTCGTACGCCGCCGCCCAGAAGGACGACCAGAAGAACGCTCCGCGCTACGAGGCCCGCGCCTCGTGCGAGGACGTCTATGGGGCTGGCAACTGCGTGCCGCGCGGCGGAGAGCACGGCGGCAGCTTCTTCACGCCACTGCTCGCCGGCTTCGTGATCGGCCAGATGCTGGACGGCGGCGGCTATCGCGGCACCGGCATGTATCGTCGCGACGACGCCTACGGCGGCGGCTACTACTCGACCTATGGCGGGCGCCTGGGCCGCGACTATGGCACCGGCCGGACCGTCATCAGCCGTGACAGCATCGATCCGCCGGACGCCATCCGCAACGCCCCGCCCAAGGTCCAGACCCGCACCTCGGTGGTCTCGCGCGGCGGCTTTGGCGGCGGCCGCAGCTATGCCAGCAGCGGCAGCTATCGCGGCGGCTTCGGCGGCTAGGACCGCTCGACATTTTGCGATTGACTCTCAACTGGACATCCCATCTAGTTGAGAAGTGTTCGCAAGAACGCGTCGGGCCGCTCACCGAGATCGGTTCGCCACGGCGGGTGTCGGCCCCCTGCTTGGCGAGGAGATTTACGGCGTGCGGCCCGACCCTTTCTCCGAAACTCACCTGAACCATTGCGGCCCTGTCGGCCTGGCCGACGGCGAACGCGTCCTGCTCTGGATGCTGCGGCAGTGGGTCACCGCCCGGGTGCTGGGCGAGGAGCCCGGCGCGCGCCTGTCGAAGAAGGCCGGCGCCCTGGTCTCGCCCCGCGTGGCCACCGCCTTCATCCTGATGATGACCGCGATCGAGAGCCAGGTGCGGCGACCGCTGTGCGTCTCCGCGCCCTGCTGCGGCGGCTATGCCGACGACGAGCAGCGCCTGATCACCGCCTGCGGCGTCTGCCCCGCCTCGCCCGAGATCGCCGGCCGCCTGCTGGAGGGCATGGTCGTCACGCCCGAAACGGTGACGGTGATGGCCCGCTTCCTCAACACGGCCCTGGCCAATGACGGCAAGGCCCTGCCGATGCGCTTCGACGCGCCGGAGGTCGTGGCGACGCCGGTGCGGCGGCCGACGCTGCACTAAACCCATGTCATCCCGGACAAGCGCGCAGCGCGCCGATCCGGGACCGCAAGAAGCGCTGAGTTCGTGGCGGTCCCGGCTCTCCGCTGCGCTGCGGCCGGGATGACAGAATTCTTTTATCGCCAGCCTTCATCAACCAACCGCCGCGCCAGCGCCTGGGCCGCCATCCCCACGTCGCGCCACGTCACGTCGAAGCCGGCGTCGTCGCCGTAGTAGGGATCGGCCACCGCCCTGCCCTCGTGGCCGGGAACCAGGTCGAGCAGCAGCCCGACCTCGGCGGTCGCGTCGCGCGGCGCGATGGCCCGCAGGCCTTCCAGGTTGTCGTGGTCGAGCGCATAGATGTGGGTGAAGGTCCGGAAGTCGTCCTTCGTCACCTTGCGGGCCCGCTGGCCGCCGATGTCGACACCGTTGCGGCGGGCCACGGCGACCGAGCGCGCGTCCGGCGGATCGCCCGCGTGCCAGCCGCCCGTGCCGGCCGAGTCGGCGACGACATCCAGGCCCAGGCGCTCGGCTTCCGCCCGGAACGCGCCCTCGGCCAGGGGTGAGCGACAGATGTTGCCCAGACAGACGAACAGCACGCTGGCCCTGGCCATCACGCCGTCCCCCAGCCGCCGCCGCCGGGCGTCTCGATGACGATCGTGTCGCCGGCGCCGACCTCGACGAGGTCGGTGGCGGCCATCGCCCGCACACTGCCATCCGCCCGCTCGATCCAGGCCTTGCCGACCGCGCCGGGCCCGCCGCCCTCCAGCCCGAACGGCGGCACGCGCCGGCGGTTGGAGAGCAAGGTCGTCGTCATCGGTTCGCGAAAGCCGATCTTGCGCACGACACCGTCGCCGCCGCGATAGGCGCCCGCCCCGCCCGATCCACGCCGGATCGAGAAGGCCTCGACCAGCACCGGGTAACGGGCTTCCAGCACCTCGGGATCGGTCAGGCGGCTGTTGGTCATGTGGGTCTGGACCGCGTCGGTCCCGGCGAAGCCCGGCCCCGCGCCCGAGCCGCCGCAGATGGTCTCGTAGTACTGCCGACGGTCGTCGCCGAACGTGAAGTTGTTCATCGTCCCCTGGGCCGCGGCCATCACGCCCAACGCGCCATAGAGGGCGTCGACGACCACCTGGCTGGTCTCGACATTGCCGGCCACCACCGCCGCCGGATAGCGCGGCCGCAGCATCGAACCCTCGGGGATGACCAGCTCGACCGGCCGCAGGCAGCCGTCGTTCATCGGGATCTCGTCGTCGACCAGGGTGCGGAACACATACAGCGCCGCCGCCCGGCAGATCGAGGCCGGGGCGTTGAAGTTGGTCGGGACCTGGTCGCTGGTGCCCGTGAAGTCGACGCGCGCGGTGCGAGCCTTCTGGTCGACCGCGATCGCGACCTTCACCACCGAACCGTCGTCCAGTTCATAGGAAAAGGCGCCGCTCTCCAAGGTCGCCAGCACGCGGCGCACGGCCTCCTCGGCATTGTCCTGGACGTGGGCCATATAGGCCTCGACCACCTCCTGGCCGAACTCGGCGACCAGACTCGTCAAGCTCTCGGCCCCGCGCGCGCAGGCGGCGATCTGAGCCTTGAGGTCGCCGATGTTCTGGTCGGGATTGCGCGCCGGCCACCGACCTGAGGCGAGCAAGGCGCGGGTCTCGGCTTCCCTGAACCGGCCCCCTTCGACCAGCAGGAAGTTCTCGATCAGGACCCCCTCTTCCTCGACCGTCCGGCTGGTCGGCGGCATCGAGCCGGGGGTGATCCCGCCGATGTCGCCCTGGTGCCCTCGCGCGGCGACGTAGAACAGCAACGCCCCCGCCGCGTCGAACACCGGCATGACCACCGTCACGTCCGGCAGGTGGGTGCCGCCGTTGTAGGGCGCGTTGAGCATGTAGACGTCGCCCGGCCTCATGCCCCGGCCGTCGCCCTCGCGGGCGTCGCGGATGGCCCGCACGCTGTCGCCCATCGACCCCAGGTGCACCGGCATGTGCGGGGCGTTGGCGATCAGATTGCCGTCGCGGTCGAACAGGGCGCAGGAGAAGTCCAGCCGCTCCTTGATATTGACCGAATAGGCGGTGTTCTGCAGCGCGAAGCCCATCTCCTCGGCGACCGCCATGAACAGGTTGTTGAACACCTCCAGCATGACCGGATCGGCCTCGGTTCCGATCGCCTTGCGGGCCGGCAGGGCCACGATCCGGTCAAGGATCAGGTTCAGGTGAGGGTCGACCGTGGCGCGCCAGCCGGGCTCAACCACGGTGGTGCCGGTGGCCTCGCGGATAATGGCCGGGCCCGGGATCGCGACGCCGACGGCCAGGGCTTCACGGTCGAACACCGGCGTGGCGTGGACCTTGCCGGCCATGCGGACGTCGACGGTGGCGAGCGGCTCGGCGGTCTGATTTGCTCCAACGGATTTTAAGTCCGGCGCGCTTCCCGCGTCCGAATGGCCGATCGCTTCGACCGACAGGGTCTCGACCACCAGCGCCGTGGTCGGCGAGGTGAAGCCAAAACGCCGCTGGTGCAGGTCCTCGAACGCCGCGCGGACCTCGGTGGCGTCGCCAAGCGGCACGACCAGCGGCGTGTCGGTCCCGGCGTACTTCACGCGCAGGGTCGCCACGGTCTCGACGGAGGCGACGAGCACGGCCTGGGCGCGCAGGGTGGCCTCGGCTTCCTCGGCCAGAACGCTCGCGCGGCTCGCGAGATCGACGGCTTCATCCAGCGGCCGCTCGACCGTCTGCTCGCGGATCAGGCGCAGGTCGGCCAGACCCATGCCGTAGGCGCTGAGCACCCCGGCGAACGGATGGATCATCACCTGGGTCATGCCCAGGGCGTCGGCGACCAGGCAGGCGTGCTGGCCGCCCGCCCCGCCGAAACAGGCCAGCACATAGCGGGTGACGTCATAGCCGCGCTGGATCGAGATCTGCCGCACGGCCTTGGCCATGTTCTCGACGGCGATGGTGACGAAGCCTTCGGCGACTTCTTGCGGGGTCATGGTCCTGCCGGTCGCCTTGGCGATCTCCGCCGCGACGGCGTCGAAACCGCGCGTCACGGCCTCGGCGTCCAGCGGCTGGTCGCCGCCCGGCCCGAACACCTTCGGGAAGAACTCCGACCGCAGCTTGCCCAGCATGACGTTGCAGTCGGTGACCGTCAGCGGCCCGCCCCGACGATAGGCCGCCGGTCCTGGCACGGCGCCGGCCGAGGCTGGGCCGACCCGCAGCCGCGCCCCGTCGAACGAACAGATCGAGCCGCCGCCGGCCGCCACGGTGTGGATGTTCATCATCGGCGCGCGCATCCGCACCCCGGCCACCACCGTCTCGAAGGCCCGCTCGTACTGGCCGGCGAAGTGACAGACGTCGGTCGAGGTGCCGCCCATGTCGAAGCCGATCACCCGCGTGAAGCCGGCCTCCTCCGCCGTCCGCGCCATGCCGACCACGCCGCCGGCCGGGCCGGACAGGATGGCGTCCTTGCCCCGGAAGGCCCGCGCGTCGGTCAGGCCGCCGTTCGATTGCATGAACAGCAGCCGCGTATCCTCGCCCCCATCCTTCGCTTGAAGCGCGTCGCTGACCTGATCCACATAGCGCCGCAGGATCGGCGACAGGTAGGCGTCGACCACCGTGGTGTCGCCCCGCCCGACCAGCTTCATCAGCGGGCTGACCTCGTGGCTGACCGACACCTGGATGAAGCCGATCTCGCGGGCGATCGCCGCGACTCGCGCCTCATGATCGGTGAACCGGAAGCCGTGCAGCAGCACGATGGCCACGGCCCGGAAACCGGCGTCGTAAGCGCCCCGCAAACCGTCGCGCGCCGCATTCTCGTTCAACGGCTTCAGCACCTGCCCTTCGACACTGATCCGTTCGTCGATCTCGACGACCCGGTCGTAGAGGGCCTCGGGCTTGACGATGTGGCGCTCGAACAGCTTGGGCCGCGCCTGGTAGCCGATGCGCAGGGCGTCGGCGTGGCCCTGGGTGATCGCCAGCACCATCGGCTCGCCCTTGCGCTCGAGCAGGGCGTTGGTGGCCACCGTGGTGCCCATCTTCACCGCGTCGATGCTCGCGCCCTCGGGCAGCAGGGCCCGGACGCCCGCGACGGCGGCGTCGGCGTATCGCTCAGGGTTCTCCGACAGCAGCTTGTGGGTGACCAGCGACCCGTCCGGGCGCCGCGCGACGATGTCGGTGAAGGTGCCGCCCCGGTCGATCCAGAACTCCCAGCCGCGCGCGGTCGGATCATGGGTCATGAGGGGCGGGACTCCTTGGCTCCGCCACCTCATAGCGCGTCCACAACCATTGTCATCCCGGGCGGAGCGCAGCGGAGACCCGGGACCGCCCCAGGCTCCGCGCTTTCGGCGGTCCCGGATCGGCGCGCTAACGCGCTTGTCCGGGATGACAGCTTTTGAGGTTCTACCCCAACACCCCCAACAGCTCCGCCACCTGCCACAGCCCCAACGCCAGGAAGATCACCGCCGCCCCGATCCGCACATACTTCAGCGGCACGACCTTGGTGGCCGCCTCGCCCAGATACACGGCCGGGACATTGGCCAGCATCATGCCCAGGGTGGTGCCCGCCGCGACCCAGCCGATGGAGTGGAACTTGGCGCCCAAGGCGACGGTGGCGATCTGGGTCTTATCGCCCATCTCGACCAGGAAGAAGGCGATGGCGGTGGTCAGGAACACGCCGCAGCGGGCCGCGCCGCCCGCCTCCTCGTCGTCCGCCTTGTCCGGGATCAGCGCCCAGCCGGCCATGGCCACGAACGAGACGGCGATCGCCCACTTGAAGGCGGCGCCGCTCAGCAGGTCGGCGACCCAGTAGCCGGCCGTGGCCGCCAGGGCGTGATTGGCCAGGGTGGCGACCAGAATGCCCAGGACGATCGGGATCGGCTTCTTGAACCGCGTGGCCAGGATGATGGCCAGGAGCTGGGTCTTGTCGCCGATCTCGGCGATGGTCACGACCAGGGTCGAGACGAGTAGGGATTCCATGCGTTTAAAAAACCTCCGGGCCGGGCATGCCAATAGCGTCGACGCCCACCCGGCCCGGATGGAAATCGGCGCCATTGGTCTCGCCAAGGAAGCTGCAAGTCCGCTTCCCTTCCCCGCGCCATGGACCAGAAGGCCCAAGTATGTTGACGGCGGGGCCCGCTGATAGGCGCGGGCGGCTACTCCCCAAAGGTGAGGCGGCGTGTAGCGGAGGCTGGGCGGGCGGTCAATTCCTCCTCACCCGCAAAGCGGGGGAGGTGGCGCGGCGCGAATACGCGCCGTGACGGAGGGGGCGTCGCCAGCTCACACGCCCCCTCCACCGCTTCGCGGTCCCCCTCCCCCGTTTCACGAGGGAGGATGATCTACACCGCCGCCGGCGGATCGAAACGCAGCAGGTGGATGGCGACCCGCACCTTGCCGGTCACGAAGTTCCCGCCGACGGCCGTCAGCAGCACCGGCGTGTCGGCATAGTAGGCGGTCGGCCCGACCACCCCGATATTGCTGGCGTTCTTGGCCACGCCCAGCGAACCGCCGAACTTGCTGGCATCACCCGAGACGCCGCAATTGTAAGAGGCCGCGCCGGTCACCGCGACCGTGGTGCGGGTCGAGACGGCCAGCACGATCGCGCGGTTCGGGATGACGATGCTGGTCGCCGTCGAGGCCCCGGACACGGTCACCTCCTGCTCCACGATCTCCAGCCGCGTATTGGCCAGGCCCGGCGAGGCCGCGGCGGTCAGGGCGCGGAACGTCGCCGACAGCGGCGTCCAGGCCGCGCCGTCGAAGGCGACCATCTGGTTCTCGTCCTTGACCCAGGCCAGCACGCCCTCGGCGGGAACCAGCGCCTCCCAGGCGCCGGCCTCGAAGCGCATCAAGGTCCCGGCGGGCTGCCCCGTCCAGGTCGCGCCGCTGGCGCCGGCCGGCAGGATCCAGACTCCGCCGGCGAGCGGGCCCGCCGGCTGGGCCGCGAGGGCGCGACTCTCGACCGCCAACTGCACCARGCCGTCCAGCCGGGCGAGGCTCTCGTTGATGGGAATGTGCTTCTGGGCCTGGGCGGCGACCACATAGGGCAGGCCGAGGCGGGGCGTGACATCGTCGAACATGAGGCGGCTCCTGCAGCGGATTGGAATCGCTCCAAGCATCACCTCGCCGCGAAGGCCGGGGACGGAGGCCGCTCCATCCCCGTGCCTCACCCGTCTATTCGGCGGCGAAAGCCAAATGATTTCCGGACGTAAGCGCCGTCTTGGCCGCCAATTCGGCCTTGGCTTGCTCGTACTCGGCCGAGAACTTGGCGATGAGTTCGCCGGCGCTCAGCACGTTTTCGATCGCGCCGATGCCCTGGCCGCAGCCCCAGATGTCGCGCCAGGCCTTGGCCTCCTGGTTGCCGCCCGAGCCGAAGTTCATGGCCGACGGATCGCTGACCGGCAGGTTGGCCGGATCCAGGCCCGCCTTGATCACCGAGGGGCGCAGATAGTTGCCGTGCACGCCGGTGAACAGGTTCGAATAGAGGATGTCGTCGGCCTTGCTGTCGACGATCATCTGCTTGTAGCCCTCGACCGCATTGGCCTCCTGGGTGGCGATGAAGGCCGAGCCGACATAGGCCAGGTCCGCGCCCATGGCCTGGGCGGCCAGGATCGAGCGGCCCGAGGCGATCGAGCCCGACAGCGCCACCGGCCCGTCGAACCACTGGCGGATTTCCTGGATCAGGGCGAACGGCGACAGGGTGCCGGCGTGGCCGCCGGCGCCGGCCGCGACCGGGATCAGGCCGTCGGCGCCCTTCTCGATGGCCTTGCGGGCGAAGCGGTCGGTGATGACGTCGTGCAGGGTGATCCCGCCGTACGAATGGATCGCCTGGTTCAGGTCCTCGCGGGCGCCCAACGAGGTGATGACCACCGGGACCTTGTATTTGACGCACATCGCAATGTCGTCTTCGAGGCGGTTGTTGGTCTTGTGGACGATCTGGTTGACCGCGAACGGGGCCGAGGGCGCCTCCGGATGGGCGCGATCATGGGCGGCCAGTTCCTCGGTGATCCGGGCCAGCCACTCGTCCAGCTGCGACAGCGGTCGGGCGTTCAGCGACGGGAACGCGCCGACGATCCCCGCCTTGCATTGGGCGATCACCAGGTCGGGATTGCTGATGATGAACAGCGGCGAGGCGATGACCGGCAGGCGCAGGCGGTCACGCAGGATTGGCGGCAGGGCCATGAAGAAGCTCCCCTTTGGAGATCGGCTTGCGGCGCCGACATATATGATCGCCGTTCAGATTAAACGATCGTTTGGCTCAGGCGCAAGGCTTGACGGCCCCAAGGGCAGGAGCGCATCACCGTTCAAAAGACAAAAAATGCTGCACCGCAGGAGAGAGACGCTTTGACCGTGGCGACCACGCCCCTGGCCGAGGAATTTGGCGCCCAAGGCGACGACGCGACCCGCGCCCGCTGGATGGCCCTGGTCGAGAAGACCCTGAAGGGCCAGAGCTTCGACGAGGCCCTGACCGTCGCCACCCCCGACGGCCTGACGATCCAGCCGCTGTATACCGCCAAGGACGGCGTCGCCGTCGCCCGCGACCTGCGCGCCCGCGATCCCGAGCGTCCGTGGGACCTGCGAGTCCGCGCCGCCCACCCCGATCCCGCCCGCGTGGCCAAGGATGTCCTGGCCGATCTGGAAGGCGGCGCGGCCTCGGTGCTGCTGCGGATCGACCCGACCGGCGCCGACGGCGTCGCGGTCGGGTCCGTGGAAAATCTTTCCACGGCGCTGTCGGGCGTCATGCTCGACCTCGCCCCCGTCGCGCTGGACGCCGGTTTCCTGGGCCCTAAGGCCGCCGACTGGCTCGGCGCCCTGGCCAAGGCCGCGCCCAATGCGCCGTTGGCCTTCCATATGGACCCGCTGACCGCCTTCGCCCAGGCCGGCGTCAGTCCTGGCCCGATCGAGAGCCACCTCTTCAACGCCGCCACGGTCGGCTCGCGCCTGGCCGAGATCTACGCCAGGGCCAGCCTGTTCCTGGCCACCGGCCGCGCCGCCCACGAGGCCGGCGGCTCGAATACCGAGGAGTTGGCGGTGATGACCGCCAGCGCCCTCGCCTACGCCAAGGCTCTGGTGCGCTCGGGCCTCTCCATGGAAGACGCCTTCGGCCGCATTGTCCTGGGCGTCAGCCTGGACGGCGAATACTTCACCGGCGTCGCCAAGCTCCGCGCCGCCAAGGCGATGTGGGCGCGGCTGACCCAAGCCTGCGGCGTCTCGGTCGCCCCGAGGATCGAGGCCCGCTCCTCGCGCCGGATGCTCACCCAGGCCGACGCCTGGACCAACCTGCTGCGTCTGACCTCGGCCGGGTTCGCCGGCGCCGTCGGCGGGGCGGATGCGATCCTGCTGGACGCCTTCACCGACGCCATCGGCCTGCCCACCGCCTTCGCCCGTCGCCAGGCCCGCAACACCCAGCTGGTCCTGATGGAGGAGAGCCACCTGGGCCGCGTCGCCGACCCGGCTGGCGGCGCCTGGTACCTGGACAGCCTGACCGACCAGCTGGCCCGCGCCGCCTGGGGCGGCTTCCAGGCCATCGAGGGCGCTGGCGGGATCATCAAGGCGCTGGAGAGCGGCCTGGTCGCCGACGCCGTCGCCAAGACCCGCGCGTCGCAAGAGGCCGCCTTCGCCGACAAGCGCCGCAAGATCCTGGGCGTCACCGCCTTCCCCAACGCCGACGACAAGCCGCCCGAGGTCGAGACACCCGACGTCTCCGCCTTCGCCGTCGAAGGTCCCGACGCCCGCCTGCCCGGCCCCGACAGCCATTGCCCGGCCCTGGCGCCGCTCCGCTTCGCCGCCGCGTTCGAGGGGGCCTGAGCCATGAGCAAGTTCCCCGACTTCACTACGATCGACTTCGCTGAAGTCCCCTCCTCGTCGGCCCCGGACGGCGCGGCCTGGAACACGCCCGAGAGCATCGCGGTCGCTCCCGCCTTCAACGCCGAGGACGTCCAGGACCTGGACTTCACCGGCGGCTTCCCTGGTGTCGCGCCGTTCGTGCGAGGCCCCTACCCGACCATGTACGTGACCAATCCGTGGACGGTGCGGCAGTACGCCGGCTTCTCGACCGCCGAGGACAGCAACGCCTTCTACCGACGCAACCTAGCCGCTGGCCAAATGGGCCTGTCCGTCGCCTTCGACCTGGCCACCCACCGCGGCTATGACAGCGACCACGAGCGGGTGAAGGGTGATGTCGGCATGGCCGGCGTGGCCATCGACTCGATTCTGGACATGCGGACGCTGTTTTCCGGCATCCCACTCGACAAGATGAGCGTGTCGATGACCATGAACGGCGCGGTGTTGCCGATCCTGGCGCTCTACATTGTCGCGGCCGAGGAACAGGGCGTCTCGCCCGACAAGCTGTCGGGGACGATCCAGAACGACATCCTCAAAGAGTTCATGGTGCGGAACACCTATATCTATCCGCCCGCGCCCTCGATGCGGATCATCTCGGACATCTTCGCCTTCACCTCGGCGAACATGCCCAAGTTCAACTCGATCTCGATCAGCGGCTATCACATGCAGGAAGCCGGGGCGACGGCCGACCTGGAGCTGGCCTATACCCTGGCCGACGGCGTCGAATACGCCCGGGCCGGCGTCGCGGCGGGCATGAGCATCGACAGCTTCGCCCCGCGCCTGTCGTTCTTCTGGGCGATCGGCATGAACTATTTCATGGAGGTCGCGAAGATGCGGGCGGCGCGCCTGCTCTGGGCGCGCCTGATGAAGCGCGAGTTCGACCCGAAGGACGACCGCTCGCTCAGCCTTCGCACCCACAGCCAGACCTCGGGCTGGTCGCTGGCGGCGCAGGACGTGTTCAACAACGTCGCGCGCACCTGCGTCGAGGCCATGGCGGCCGTGAACGGCCAGACCCAGAGCCTGCATACCAACAGCCTGGACGAGGCCCTGGCCCTGCCGACCGACTTCTCGGCCCGGATCAGCCGCAACACCCAGCTGTTCCTGCAGATGGAGAGCGGCACGACCCGCGTCGCCGACCCCTGGGGCGGCAGCTACTACGTCGAGCGCCTGACCCACGATCTCGCCGTGAAAGCCCTGGCCCACATCGAAGAGGTCGAGGCGCTGGGCGGCATGGCCAAGGCCATCGAGCAGGGCTTGCCCAAGCTGCGCATCGAGGAGGCCGCCGCCCGCACCCAGGCGCGCATCGACAGCGGCAAGCAGAGCGTGGTGGGCGTCAACCGCTACAAGCCCGAGGTCGCCGACGACATCCCGATGCTGAAGGTCGACAATGGTTCGGTCCGCGCCCAGCAGCTGGAGAAGCTGGCCCGGCTGAAGGCCGAGCGCGATCCGGTCGCTGCCGAGGCGGCCTTGAAGGCGCTGGAGGACGGCGCCCGGGGGAGCGGCAACCTGCTGGCCCTGGCCGTCGACGCCGCTCGCGCCAAGGCCACGGTCGGCGAGATCAGCTTCGCGCTGGAGAAGGTGTTCGGCCGCCATCAGGCCGTCATCAAGTCGATCGAAGGAGTCTATGGCCGGGAGGCCGGCGCCGATCCCAAGACCGCACGCGTCCGCGCCATGGTCGCCGCCTTCCGCGAGGCCCACGGCGGCGCGCCGCGCATCATGGTCGCCAAGATGGGCCAGGACGGTCACGACCGCGGCCAGAAGGTGATCTCCAGCGCCTTCGCCGACCTTGGTTTCCAGGTGGAGATCGGCCCGCTGTTCCAGACACCCGCCGAAGCCGCCGACGAGGCCATCAAGGCCGGTGTGCACGTGGTCGGGGCCTCGTCCCTGGCGGCCGGTCACTTGACCCTGGTGCCCGAGCTGAAGGCCGAGTTGGCCAAGCGCGATCGATCCGACATCGTGGTGGTGGTCGGCGGCGTGATCCCGCCCCAGGACTTCCAGGCCCTGCTGGACGCCGGCGCCGCCAGCATCTTCCCGCCGGGCACGGTCATCGCCGAAGCCGCCATCGAGGTGCTGGACAAACTGAACGCCCAGTTGGGCTACAGCCAAGGAACGGCGGCCTAGAGCCTGTCGCTAGCCGCCCTTCTTCCGGAACAGCCCACGCTTCTTCCGCGATCGCTCCAGCGCCACCTCCTCGGGCAGGCCGTGGCGCGCCTCGATGTCCTTCTGCAGCGCCTTGGCGGCCATCAGGTGGCCGGGGAAAATGGTGTCGACGGCCCAGCCCAGGACCGGCACGGTGTCGGAGAGATTGTCGGCCGCCAGATAGGCCGCCATCCGCGCCAGGGTTCCGGCCGTGGCCCTGCCCTGCAACGCGTGGAACATCAGCAAGGCCCCGGCGCCGAGGCCGTAGGCCAGGCCCACGCCCGGCACCCAGGCCAGCACGCCGTCCAGGCCGATGCCGAAGGGGCCGACGCCGATCAGCCGGTCGGACAGGCGCTTGACCGTCTCGGCCGAGCGCCATGCGCGATGGGCCTTGGCGCGATGGCCTTCGCCGGAATAGGCCGAGGTGGCGGAGATGTCGTCGGTCATGCTGATCTGAACGCTCCGCCTCTTGTCTCGATCCGACCTAGCCCAGGAACACGACCCGGCGCTTTTCCTTGCCCGACTGGATCCGGGCCAGCAGCTCGCGGTATTCCTGGGTGGCCTGCACGTCCTTGCGCGAGCCTTCGAAATAGATGGTGTCGTCCATATGCTTGGTCAGCATGTCGGCCGACCATTTGTGGCCGGTGAACAGCACGTCGATCGCCTTGCCCGCCACCGGGATCGAGCCGGCCACGGTGTCGATCAGGATGATGGCGCAGATCTGGATGACGATCATCGGCGCGGCACGGGCTCGCACGGCGTCCAGCACGATCAGGCCGCCGGCGCCCAGGCTGTAGAGCTCGCCCGCCCCCGGGATCCAGGTCAGCAGACCGTCCAGGCCGATGCCCAGCGGGCCGACGCCGACCACGTTGTCGGAGAGCTTCTTCACCCGCTCGACATTGTTGCGGATGTTGTGCAGCTCGATGTGCGACTTCGCGAAGATCACCAGGCGGCTCCAGACGGTAAACGCCGGCAATCTGCCCCAAGCGTGGCCTTGCAGGAAGGGCCGAACCGCCAGATTCCCCCGTCGCGCGAACCTCATGGCCGAAAGCGTCGCTTTTCGGGGGAGCCCCTCGCGAATGGCGGCGTTTGCGCCTAGGTTAATCGTACTGCGGCCCAGGATTCCCGGATGCTGATCACGACCACGCCGTTCATCGAAGGCCACCCCGTCCAGGAATACAAGGGCGCGATCTACGCCCAGTCGATCCTGGGCGCGAACGTCGTGCTGGACCTGCTGGCGGCCATTCGCGACTTCGTCGGCGGCCACTCCAAGTCGTACGAGCGCGTCCTGGCCCGGGCCCGCGAGGACGCCATGAAGGCGCTGGTCAAGGAAGCCGAGAAGGTCGGCGCCAACGCCATCCTGGCGGTCGACCTCGACTACAACACCGTGGGCCCCAACGCCCAGATGATGATGGTTTCGGTTTCCGGGACCGCCGTCGTCCTCTAATCCGGGGACGTGAGCCCCGCCCTCGACATCGATACGCTGGAGCAGCGCCTGGTCGCCGGCGACCGCGCCGCCCTGGCCCGCGCCATCACCCTGGTCGAGAGCCGCCGGACAGACCACCAGATCGCCGCCCGCGCCCTGCTCTCGCGCCTGATGCCCCTGACCGGCCGCGCCCAGCGGATCGGGATCACCGGCGTGCCGGGTGCGGGCAAGTCGACGACGATCGAGCGCTTCGGCTGCGACCTGGTCGAGGCCGGCCATCGCGTGGCGGTCCTGGCGGTGGATCCGTCGTCCGGCCGCCACGGCGGCTCGATCCTGGGCGACAAGACCCGGATGGAGCGGCTCAGCGTCCAGGCCAACGCCTATATCCGCCCCTCCCCGTCCGGCGGCGCCCCGGGCGGCGTCGCCCGCAAGACCCGCGAGGCAATGCTGCTGTGCGAGGCGGCCGGCTTCGACGTGGTCATCGTCGAGACCGTCGGCGTCGGCCAGTCCGAGACCGTGGTCGCCGACATGGTCGACATCCTCCTGGCCCTGCTGATCCCCGGCGGCGGCGACGAGCTGCAGGGCATCAAGAAGGGCCTGATCGAGCTGGCCGACCTGCTGGTGATCAACAAGGCCGACGCCGATCCGGCCAAGGCCGAGCGCTCGGCCCGCGACTATCGCAACGCCCTGCACATCCTGACCCCCGCCCATCCGGACTGGACGCCGCCGGTGCTGACCGCCTCGGGCCTGACCGGCCAGGGGCTGGACGTGCTGTGGGGCCAGATCCAGCGCCACCGCGACGTGATGGGCGCCAACGGCGCCCGGGCGGCCCGCCGCGCCGACCAGGACGCCCGCTGGATGTGGGCCATGGTCCGCGACCGTCTGGAAGACGCCTTCAAGACCGCCCCGCCCGTCGCGGCCCTGGCTCCGGAGCTTGAGGCGGCGGTGCGACAGGGCGAGCTTCCGGCTTCGGCGGCGGCGGACCGGTTGCTGGCGGCATTTGGGCTGTAGCGCCGGCTTCGAGCCGATGGCCCCGACCCTAGCGTGGTCGACCACCGGCCGATCTCACGCCGCCCTGGCTCCAATCGCTACAACCCAAGCGCCGGCGCCCTCTTGAATTGTAGACGGGGCCATGCATTGTCAGCCGGGTGAGAGCGTAAGCGCGTTGGAAATACAATCGCTTAAGGAGCGGCGCGTGGCGCAGGCGTCCTGCGGCGAAACGACACATCGGGTGATAACCGGGCAACTGGCGCGCGGGCGAGCGTATTCATGGTGACGTCGTCGCTCGCAGCCGAAGCCGCGCGTGGACGGCGCAAGTCTTGGCGTGGCTCCCGAACCGCTCGGCCGTCCGACGCCTGATCACCGTGTCGAAGCGCGGACTGAACGGGGGGGCGAAACGGGTATGCCGCACAGGCTGGCCGAGCAGGAACGGAGACGGCAGACCGCCCCCTTACTCGGTCTGGCCGCCGCCGTCGTCGTCAGCCTGGCGTTCAGCGAGTACCTGACGCGCACCGTCCTGGGCGTCGCCGCCTTCTGGCCCGCCAACGCCTTGCTGGCGGCGGGCCTGATCACGCTGGGCGGTTCGCGCCGCGTGTCGCTCACGATCGTGTTCGTCGTCTTCCACCTGGCCATCGACCTGCTAGTCGGCGACAGCCCCGCCCGCGCCCTGCTGTACACGGCGATCGACACCGGCGAAGCCTTCGCCATCTGGGGGATCTGCCTTCGTTTCTGGCGCGGCGCGCCGCGGATCCGCTCCATGCGGTCGCTAGCGCTCCTGCCGGCCGTCACGACGCCGGTCGCGGCGCTCGGCGCCCTGCTGTGCGCGGCGATCCTGGCGACGGTGTTCTCCGAACCGTTCCTGCAGGCGCTGACCGACTGGTTTCTGCGCTGCGCCCTTGGGCTGGCCGTGGCGCTGCCCGCGACCCTGGTGCTGATCGACGCCGAGCACCGCCGCTCGTTTTACCGGCCTTGGCGCGAGCAGTTGCTGCTGCTGTTCGCAGTCGCCGCCGTCACCCTGCTGTGCGCCCACCCGGCCTCGGGCGCCCCGCCGTTCCTGATCTTCCCGATCGCCTTGGCCACCGCCTACCGCCTGGGCGCGCGCGGCGCGGCGATGGCCTCGCTGATCGTGGCCCTGATCACCCTGCCGATCGCCATGTCCGGCGCCTCGCCCAGGTTCAACGCCATCCTTGGCCCGGTCGCCCAGGCCCGGACCATCCAGGTGTTCATGGCGGTGCTGTTCTATACTTGCCTGGCCGCGGGTCTGGCCCTGGCGCAACAGGATCGCCTCAAGCGCCTGTTGCTGCGCCGTGAGCTGCTGACCCGCGCCGCCCGCGGCCGCGCGCTCGCCGCGACCGAAGCCAAGACCGAGTTCCTGGCCACCATGAGCCACGAGATCCGCACCCCGCTGAACAGCGTGCTGGGCTTCACCCAACTGCTGGCCACGCGCCAGGATCTGCCGCCCGAAGTCCGCCGGCAGGTCAATCTGATCGACAGCGCCGGGGCGGCCTTGCTGACCGTGGTCAACGACATCCTCGATTTCTCCCGCGTCGAGGCGGGCCAGATCGAGCTTCTGACCCAGCCGACCTCCGCCGCGGCCCTGCTGCGAGACACCGTGGCGATCATGGCGCCCGAGGCCCGCGCCAAGGGCCTCACCCTGGACCTGACGATCATCGACCCGGTCGAGGCCCTGCACGACCTGGATGCCGACCGCCTGCGCCAAGTGCTGATCAACCTGCTGAACAACGCCGTGAAGTTCACCGACGAAGGCCGGATCGACGCGCGCCTGATCGTCGAACCGGGCGATCTGGAAGACCGCCTGCGCTTCGAAGTCATCGACACCGGCGTCGGCATCGACCTGGACAAGCAGGCCCTGCTGTTCCAGCGCTTCTCCCAGACTGACAGCTCGATGAGCCGCCTGCACGGCGGCGCGGGCCTTGGCCTGGCGATCTGCCGAGCCTTGGTCGAGGTGATGGATGGCAAGATCGGCGTCGATAGCGTCGCCGGGCGGGGCTCGTGCTTCTGGATCGAACTGTCGGCGCCGACCGTCGAGCCGATCGCCGCGCCCGAGCTCCCGAAGATTTCCAGGCCCGGCGCGGCCAGGATCCTGATCGTCGACGACCACGCGATCAATCTCGAGATCGGCGCGGCTCTGTTGACCCAGGCCGGCTGTGAAGTCGACCTGGCCGAGAACGGCAAGGAAGCCGTCGAGCGCGCCACGAACGGCCACTACGACATGATCCTGATGGACATCCACATGCCGCAGATGGACGGGCTGCAGGCGACCCGCGCGATCAAGGCCCTGCGAACGCCGGCCGGCGACGTGCCGATCATCGCCATGAGCGCCGACGCCCTGCCCCGCCAGGTCGAGCGCTGCTATGCCGCCGGCATGGTCGATCACATCGCCAAGCCTATCCAACGCGAGGTGCTCTACGCCAAGGTCGAGCGCTGGCTGCGGCACAAGGTGACGCTCGAGGTTTAGGGGTTCAGAGAATCCGACCTTCCCGGCGAAGGCCGGGACCCAGATCCCATGGCGCTTGGGCTGACGGGATCAACGCCGCGCCTTTGGAGCCCACCCCAGCATTCCTCCATCTGGGCCCCGGCTTTCGCCGGGGAGATCGGAGTATTGGATTGCGCCCCGTTCCCGCTTGGAAGTCGCCCCCGTCGCCCCTAACTTGGCCCCAAATCGAGGGGAGCCAAATCCATGCGTCGCCGCGCCTTTGTCACCATGGGAGCCGCCCTGGGCCTGACGGCCTTGATCGCCGCCTGTTCGCCCGCCCACAAAGACGCCGCTCCCGCCGGCGAGACCAAGCTGAAACTGGCCACCGACTGGCGGGCCGAGGCGGAGCTGGGCGGTTACTATCAGGCCCTGGCGACCGGCGAGTACAGGAAGCGCGGCCTGGACGTGACCCTGATCCAGGGCGGCCCGGCCGTGAACGTGCCTCAGCTGCTGGCCACCGGCGCGGTCGACGTCGGCGTCGGCTCCAACAGCTTCATCGTCATGAACCTGGCCAAGGAGAACGCCCCGGTGAAGGCCGTGGCGGCGTTCATGCAGAAGGACCCGCAGGTCCTGATCGCCCACCCCGGCCAGGGCATCAACGGCATCGCCGACATGAAGGGCCGGCCGATCCTGCTGTCGGACGCCTCGATCACCGCCTTCTGGGTGTGGCTGAAGGCCAAGTACCAGTTCAGCGACGACCAGGTGCGCAAGTACAACTATTCCAGCGCCCCGTTCCTGGCCGACAAGCGCGTGATCCAGCAGGGCTACGCCACCAGCGAGCCGTACCTGATCGAGAAGGAAGGCAAGCTCAAGCCGGCGGTGTTCCTGCTGGCCGACAGCGGCTATCCCGCCTACGCCTCGATGGCCCTGGTCCCCGACAGCCTGATCGCCAAGAACCCGGCGGCGGTGCAAGCCTTCGTCGAGGCCACGGCGGCCGGCTGGAAATCCTACCTCTACGGCGATCCCAAGCCGGGTGACGCGGCGATCCTGAAGGACAATTCGGAAATGACCCAGGACGTCCTGGACCAGGCCCGCG
Organism: Caulobacter sp. P4_E5; assembly: GCF_056401555.1. NCBI lineage: Bacteria > Pseudomonadati > Pseudomonadota > Alphaproteobacteria > Caulobacterales > Caulobacteraceae > Caulobacter > Caulobacter sp. P4_E5. The sequence goes on along the minus strand of NZ_JBFUJD010000004.1, from coordinate 34,479 downwards.
ACAAGATGCGCTCGTACGGCATCGTCAGCGCCGAGGCCGACAAGACCGACATCGGCCTGATGACCGACGCCCGCTGGGCCGAGTTCTTCAAGGTGGCGTCCGAGCAGGGCGTCTATCCCAAGGACATGGACTACAAGAAGGCCTACACGCTGCAGTTCCTGCCCAAGGGCCAATGACCTCCACGATCGCCAGCCTCTCCGGCGTCGAGGTCGACTACGCCAGGGGTCGCGCCTTGGGGCCCGTCGACCTGGCCCTGGCGCCCGGCGAGATCGTCGCCCTGGTCGGCCCCTCGGGTTGCGGCAAGTCCACCGCCTTGCGTTTGCTGGCGGGCCTCGAGGCTCCGACGCGCGGACAGGTGACCCGCGCGGCCGGCCGGGGCGAGACCTCGGTGGTCTTCCAGGCGCCCACCTTGGCCCCCTGGTTGTCGGCGCGCGACAACGTCGCCCTACCACTGGAATTGGCCGGCGCCGCGAAGGCCGAAGCCCGCGCCGCCGCCGACGCGGCGTTGGACAAGGTGGGCCTGGGCCAAGCTTTGGCGGCCCGTCCCGCCCAGCTGTCCGGCGGCATGGCCATGCGCGCTTCGCTCGCTCGGGCCCTGGTCACCCGCCCGCGCCTGCTGCTGCTGGACGAGCCGTTCGCCGCCCTGGACGAGATCACCCGCCGGGCCTTGGCCGATGACGTCTTGGCCTTGGCGGCCGAATTGACGCCGGCCGTCGTGTTCGTGACCCACAATGTCGAGGAGGCGGTCTACATGGCCCGCCGTGTCTTGGTCATGACCCCGGGGCCTGGCCGGATCGCTGGCGAGATCATGATCGACGGCCCGGTCGTCCRCCCGCCGGGCTTTCGCACCACCGAAGCCTTCCGCGCCGCCGCCGAGGCGGTCTCGGCCCTGCTGGCGCGGGCGACGGAGCGCGCCGCGTGAAACGCGTCCTGGCGCCTTTGATCCTGATCGCCGCCCTGCTGGGCGGTTGGGAGATCGCCTGCCGAGTCCTGGCGGTTCCATCCTATCTGCTGCCCACGCCCAGTGCGATCTGGGCGGCGTTTCTGCAGTCCTGGCCGCTGCTGCTGGCCTCGGCCTGGGCGACCCTGTCCACCGCTCTGCTGGCCCTGGTCATCGCCAGCCTCGTGGCCTGCGCCCTGGCCCTGACGGTCAGCCTGAACGGCCTGCTGGAGGACGCCGTCCGGCCGATCGCGGTGACCTTGCAGGTCACGCCCCTGGTCGCCATCGCTCCGCTGGTGACCATCTGGGCCGGCATCGACCATCCCGAACGGGCGGTGATCGGCCTGGCCGCTGTCGTCGCCTTCTTCCCGATCTTCTCCGGCGCCCTGACCGGCCTGAAGGCGGTCGATCCCGACCTCGCGCGCCTGTTCGACCTCTATGGCGCCAGCCCGCTGCAGCGCCTCATTCGCCTGCGGCTGCCGTCGGCCGTTCCCGCCCTGCTGGAAGGGCACAAGGTCGCCGCCGGCCTGGCCGTGATCGGCGCCGTGGTGGCCGAGTTCGTGGCCGGTTCGGGCGGGGCCCAGGGCCTGGCGTGGCGGATTCTGGAGGCCTACAACCGCCTGCAGACGGCCAAGGTGTTCGCCGCGCTTCTGACCCTGGCCGTGCTGGGCGTCGTCCTGCACACCGCGATGGAGCAGCTGGAACGTCGACTTCTGGACTCTTGGCGCGGTCGTTAGGCCAAGATTAAGCCGCTGAGTCTACGACAGGAGACTTAAAGACTCCGTCCGGATCGGCCCCATGCGCTGCATCGCCCTTATCGCCGCCCTGGCTTGCGCGACCGCCGCGCATGCGGACGGCTCGCGCGAGAGCCGCTATGGCCCGGCTCCGGATCGCGCGCCCGCCGCCGTGAACGGCAGGGCTCCCGGCTATACCGGCCAAGCCTATTCCGGCCGCGCCCTGGGCTGGAGCGGCAAACGCGAGATCGTCGCGCCCACCGCCGAGGCCGCCTCGCAAGTTCAGCCCTGGTGGGCGCGCGGCGCATCGCAGCCCGCGCCGCAACCCCAGCCGCAACAGCCGGTCCGGGCGGCCTATCAGCCCCAGGTTCCCGCCTACGCGCCGCCGACCCGCGATCTGCCGCAAAGCATCTACGACGCCCCCGCCGCTCCCTCACCTGCGAGTCTGGCGCCGCTCCCCGCCGCCTACGCCGCGCCGGTTCAGCCGCCGCCGCAGCAAAGCGGGCTGCGGCCCGGCCAGATCGGGGCGCGCACCTATTCCGTCGGTCGCCAGTTCGGCATGACCCCCGACGCCATCCCGGCCGCCGGTCCGCCGCGCATGGTCCTGATCGCCCCGCCGCCCGCCGAGCCCGAGGACGAGGACAAGCCGCGCGACGACGGCGACTGGCCGGCCCAGGGCGCGTCGGGCAAGAGTAAAAAGGACAGCGACCAGTAGATGCAGTCGCGCCTCAACGACCTGATCGCCCTGGCCAACGAGCCGTCCAGCGCCAAGCGCCGGGAACTGCTGCGTGGCGTCACCGACCTGCTGTTCGCGGCCGACGGCGGTAACGCGGTCGAGATGGCGCTGTTCGACCAGGTGCTGAGCCAATTGGCCGGCGACATGGAAGAAGCCGTCCAGATCGAACTGGCCACGCGCCTGGGCGAGACGCCGGTCGCCCCGCGCGGCCTGTCCAGCGCCCTGGCGTCGGGGTCGATCGCGGTCGCCGAGCCGATCCTGCGCGGCTCGAACGCCCTCACCGACGAGGACCTGCTGCACGTCGCCCGCACCAAGGGCCAGGATCACCTGCGGGCCATTTCACAGCGCCCCAGCGTGTCCAGCGTGGTGTCGGACGCCATCGTGGCGCGCGGCGACGACGACACCCTGGGCGTCCTGCTCCGCAACGAGGGCGCGGTGCTGTCGCGCCAGGCGCACGAGACCGTCGTCGACCGCGCCGCCGCCAACCCGGCCCTGCACGAGGCGGTCATCGACCGCCAGAGCCTGCCCGTCGACCTGCTGAACGAGATGTATTTCGTGGTCGAGGCGCGTCTGCGCGACCGGATCATGGAGCGCAATTCCGGCGTCGATCCCGCCATGCTGGAAGCGGCCCTGGCCGCCGGCCGCAAGCGCGTCGCCACCCAGGACGGCGCCCTGCCCGCCGATCACGCCGAGGCGGAAGCCGAGCTCCAGGCCCTGCGCGGCAAGGGTGAGATCTCGCCGCAGATGCTGGCCAACATGCTGCGCGGCAAGAAGACCACCCTGTTCCTGGTGGCCCTGGCCGACATGGCCGAGGTCGACTTCCACACCGCTCGCCGGATCCTGGAACGGCGCGAGATGGACGCCCTGGCCGTGATCTGCAAGGCGGCCGACTTCGATCGCTCACTGTTCCTGACCTTCGCCCTGCTGATCCTTGATCCGTCGGACGACGTCATGGTCAAGGCCAAGACCTATGGCGAACTCTACGCCACCCTGCCGCGCGAGTCGGCCCTGCGCACGATCCGCTTCTGGCGCCTGCGCCGGCAAACCGGCGACGTGGCGGCGGCGTAGCCGCGCTCGACGGCCCGCATTAAGGCCAAAACCGGCCTCTCTCGCGCCTTGCGTGCGCCATGCGGGACGGCCAAGGTGCCGCCTTCATTTTTCTCCTGCCCTGGATTCTCGATGATCAGCGCTTCGCGCTTGGCGCTTGTCGCCGCCGCCGGCCTTTCGGTCGCCGCCTGCTCGCACCTTCCCACGCCGTCCCTGCCCCTGCCGAGAAAGGAAGCCGCCGCGCCCGCGATTCCGGAGGCGCCGCCTCTGGCGGGACCGAAGGTCGCCGACCTGAAGCCGGGCCAGTGGGCCCAGGAGATCTCGGACGTCGCGCCCGATCCGGCTTGGCGCTTCGGCGTGCTGCCCAACGGCATGCGCTACGCCATCCGCAAGAACGCCACGCCCCCTGGCCAGGCCGCGGTGCGTCTGTGGTTCGACGCCGGCTCGCTGATGGAGGCCGACGACCAGCAGGGCCTGGCCCACTTCCTGGAGCACATGGCCTTCAACGGCTCCAAGAACGTGCCGGAAGGCGACATGGTCAAGATCCTGGAGCGCCACGGCCTGGCCTTCGGGGCCGACACCAACGCCCAGACCAGCTTCGACGAGACGATCTACCAGCTGGACCTGCCCAAGACCGACGACGGCACGGTCGACACCTCGCTGATGCTGCTGCGCGAGGCCGCCGGCGAGCTGACCATCGCCCCTGACGCCGTCGACCGCGAGCGCGGCGTGGTGCTGTCGGAAGAGCGCACCCGCGACACCCCCGGCTATCGCGTCGCCATCGCCACCCTGTCGGCCCAGATGGAAGGCCAGCTGCCGCCCAAGCGGATCCCGATCGGCAAGCCCGAGATCCTGAAGACCGCACCCGCCCAGCGCATCCGCGACTTCTACGAGGCCTATTATCGCCCCGAGCGGGCGGTGCTGGTCGCTGTCGGCGACTTCGACGTCGACGCCATGGAGGCCAAGATCAAGGCCAAGTTCGGCGATTGGGTCGGCAAGGGCCAGAACGGCAAGGATCCCGACGTCGGCCCGGTGGCCAAGCGCGGTCCCATCGCCAAGCTGATCGTCGAGGCCGGCGCGCCCTGGTCGGTGCAGATGACCTGGACCCGCAAGCCCGACGGCCTGCTGGAGACCAAGGCCGTCGACGAGCGCGACATGATGGAGAACCTCGGCTTCGCGGTACTGAACCGCCGCCTGCAGGCCATCGGCCGCTCGGCCGAGCCGCCGTTCATCGCCGGCGGGGCCTTCAAGGGCGACCAGTATGGCGCGGTGCGGGTGACGACCTTCGGCGCCACGGCCCAGCCGGGTCGCTGGCTCGAGGCCATGACCGCGCTCGACGCCGAGCAGCGCCGCGCCGTCCAGTACGGCGTGCGCCAGGACGAGCTGGACCGCGAGATCGCCAGCATGCGCTCGGCCCTGGTCGCCGCGGCGGCCGGCGAGGCCACCCAGCGCACGCCGGGCCTGGCCAATCAGCTGGTCGACACCCTGGGCGAYGGCGAGGTGATCACCTCGCCCAGCCAGAACCTCGCGGCCTTCGACGCCCTGGTGAAGGGCCTGACGGCCGATCGCGTCAACACGGCGCTGAAGACGGCCTTCGCCGGCTCGGGCCCACTGGTGGTCATCGCCGCCCCGACCACGATCGAAGGCGGCGAGCCGGCGATCCTGAAGGCATATGACGGGCTGAAGAGCCAGCCCGTGACGCCGCCGGCCGCGCCGGGCGTGACCGCCTGGCCCTATTCCAGCTTCGGCCCGACCGGCAAGGTCGCCGAGCAGAAGGACATTTCCGACCTCGACGCGGTCTTCGTGCGCTTCGAGAACGGCGTGAAGCTGACGGTCAAGCCGACCAAGTTCCGCGACGACCAGGTGCTGGTGAAGGTCCGCACGGGCCATGGCTTGCTCGACATGCCGTCCGACAAGCAGAGCCCGCTGTGGTCCGGCACGGCCTTCGTCGAGGGGGGTCTCAAGCAGATCAGCGCCCAGGACATGGAGCGGGTGCTGACCGGCAAGATCTGGAACGCCCAGCTGGGCGTCGAGGACGACGCCTTCACCCTGAACGGCCGCACGCGCCCCGAGGACCTGTCCACCGAGCTGCAGGTGCTGACCGCCTTCGCCACCGAGCCCGGCTGGCGGCCCGAGGCGTTCAATCGCGTCAAGACCAGCTACGGCACGCTGCACGACCAGCTGCAGAGCACGACCGGCGGCGTCGTGAGCCGTGACCTGGGCGGGCTGATGCACGTCGGCGACCAGCGCTGGACCTTCCCGTCGCGCGAACAGATCGCCGGCGCGTCGCTGGACGAACTGAAGGCCGCCGTCGCCAATCCGCTGACCAAGGGCGAGGTGGAGATCGTCATCGTCGGCGACACCACAGTCGACAAGGCCATCGCCGCCGTCGCCGACACCTTCGGCGCCCTGCCCGCCCGTCCCGGCGATCCGGCCCTGCCCGGCGCCGAGAAGGCTCCGTTCCCCGCTCCGTCCACCGAACCGGTGGTGCGGACCCACAAGGGCCGAGCCGACCAGGCGGCGCTGTTCATGGTCTGGCGGACTGACGACCTGTTCTCGAACCTGCAACGCTCGCGCGACGTCTCGATCTTGGGCCAGGTCATGCAGCTGCGCCTGATCGACGAGCTGCGCGAGAAGCAGGGCGCGACCTACTCGCCCAACGCCCTGTCGACCGCCAGCGTCACCTTCAAGAACTGGGGCTATCTGGCCGTTAGCCTGGAGGCGCCGCCCGAGAAGCTGGACGGCGTGATCGCCTCGATCCGCAAGATCGCCGCCGACCTGCGCGACAAGCCGATCACCGACGACGAGCTGGAACGGGCCAAGAAACCCCGCATCGACCAGATCGAGAAGGCCCGTGCGACTAACGAATACTGGGTCGGCGCGCTGTCGAACGCCCAGAACGATCCGCGCCTGCTGGACGCCACCCGCTCGGTGCTGGCCGGCCTGGCCCGGGTCACCCCGGCCGACGTCCAGAAGGCGGCCAAGACCTATCTGGGCGACGACAAGTCGTGGCTGCTGCTGGTCAAGCCGGAAGCGGCGGCGAAGTAGGGCGCGGAGTTAAAGAGAAAGGCCCCGGCGGAAACCGGGGCCTTTTTCGTATCTCCAGTCCTGTCATCCCGGCCGAAGCGAAGCGTAGAGCCGGGACCGCAGAAAGCTCGGAGCCTGTCGCGGTCCCGGCTCGGCGCGCTCCGCGCTTGGCCGGGATGACAACGACTTTTGCCTCAATACACGACCCCGCCCACGCCGCCGTCCAGGCTGAAGCTGGTCGACAGGGTCTGGCGCTCCTGCACCGTCTCCTCGCGGTAGGCGGTGTACTTCTCGATGGTCATGATCGTCAGGATCTTCACGCCGGCGCCGAAGCGGCGCAGCAGCGAGCGCTCGTTGCAGTCGCGGGCCGGACGTTGCGGACGGCAGGTCAGCGTGCCCTGGCCGCCCTGGCCGCCGACGGCCCCCGCGCCGGGGATGTGATAGAGCGACTCGTTCTTCTGGCAGATGTAGGTCTGGCCGGCGCCGCCGGTCGAGATGTCGATCTGGCCCTCGTAGTCGGCGATCACGTACTGCATGCGGCTGCCGGCGATGCAGCGATAGAGCTCGCCGTCATAGCGATCGTCGATATCGCGATCGGGCGTGACCTGCGAAGCCGGGTGCGGCACGTCGCGATCGTCCAGGCAGACGGCGCGGATGATCACGCGGCGCGTCCTGGTGCGGGTGGCTTCATAGGACTGGCGACGACGGGCCTCGCCGCCCTCGACGTTGAGGCCCTGGATATAGCCGCTCGCCACGGGGCCGGAATAGTAGCCGCCGTGCGAGCCGCCGCCGTAATAGTTGACGACGCCGCCGGCCCCGGCGCCCGCACCGGCCGACGAGCCCGCGCTGGAGCCGGCGTTGCTGGTCGCGGTGGCGCTGGAATTGGCGTTCACGATCACGGTCGCGCCGATGTTCACATTGACGCCGGGAATATTGACGTGGTGACCGCCGCCTCCGCAGCAGCCGGTCGGCGGCGCTGGAGGCTTCGGCGGCGCGGGCGGCGGCGAGCAGCACGGGGGCGGCGGCGGCGGACACCCGTTGTTGCACTGGGCATAGGCCACGCCGCCGACCAGCAGGCCGCCAAAGAGCGCGCCCAGGGCGATCAGCAGAGCGCGCGTGTTCAATTTCGGCGCCTTCATAGGCGGTTCCCTTCACATCGGGTCGTTCCGCTCGCTGTTAAGCAAGAATCGGGCCGAAGCGCCCGCCCCTCCCCGGATCTGCTCCAGAATGGGACGGTCAAGCCTCTGGCCCGGTTCTCCCAGCAAGCCTCGTGCGGTCGAAAACAGCCGCGCAGGACCCGCCAGGGGACGACGATGTTCCATCCAAGCACGGAACGGTTGATAGACTATTGGCGTGACAAGAAGGGCGACGCCGCCCTGCCCCGCCGAACCGACGTCAATCCGGGCGATTTCCTGGAACTTCTGCCGCAGGTCTTCATCCTCGGCCGCGACGGCGGCAAGCTGCCGTTCCGCCTGGCCGGCGGCTTCGTTTCCGACCTGCACGCCCGCGACCTGCGCGGCCACGACGCCCTGTCGCTATGGGCTCTGTCGCATCGCCTGGAGCTGAAATCGGCTCTGGACGTGGCCCGCAAGCGCCGCACCCCGGTCGTGGCCACCGCCGATATCCGCGCCCACGGCGTCCCGTCGGTCGGCATGGAGGTGCTTTTCGCCCCCCTGCAAGGCGCCAGCGGCGAGACCGACCGTTTCCTGGGCCTCTACCAGCCGACCGCCATGATGGCTCGTTTGATGGGCCGGCCCGCCTACGAGCTGGGCCTGCGCGAGATCAAGCCGCTGGGCGAAGCCAACCAGGACATGCCCCGCCTGCGGCTGGCGACCTTGGACGGGCGGGCGATCGCCTAGGTCGGCAAATCCAGCCGGGTCGCCTTCGTAAAACCCTCTCCCTCCGGGAGAGGGGGACTTCAAGCCGCCACTGCCCTTCCGTCCTCGAACACCGGGACGTCTTGGGGCGCCAACATCGCCTTGCCGAGGATGAGATCCGCCGCCCGTTCGGCGATCATCAGGGTCGGGGCGTTGGTGTTGCCGCCCACCAGGGTCGGCATGACCGAGGCGTCGATCACCCGCAGGCCTTGCAGGCCCTGCACCCGCAGCCGGTCGTCGACCACGGCCAGCGGATCGCCGGCCACGCCCATGCGACAGGTGCCGACCGGGTGGTAGATCGTCTCGGCCTTGGCGCGGATCCAGGCGTCGAGTTCGGCGTCGCCGCGGACCTCCTTGCCTGGCGCGTATTCGGCGTCGCGATAAGGGTCGAAGGCGGCCTGCGCAACGGTCTCGCGGGCGATGCGCACGCCTTCACGGATGGCGCGGCGATCCTCGTCCGTGGCCAGGTAGTTGGCGCGGATGGCCGGATCGTCGAACGGGTTAGCCGACCGCAGGCCCACGTGACCTCGGCTTTCGGGACGCAGCTGGCAGACGTGCAGGGTGAAGCCGTCCTTCTCGACGACCGTCTTGCCGTGGTCCTGCATGATCGCCAGCACGCCATGGATCTGCAGGTCGGGCCGGTCGAGGTCGGGCCGCGACTTCAGGAACGCGCCGCTTTCCAGGAACTGCTGCCGGCCCAGCCCCTTGCCGAGGATCATGTACGACAGGCCCACGCCCAGCTTGTTCAGGCCCTTGTTGGCCGAATAGGCGGTCTTGAGGTTCTTGGTCGTCCACGAGACGCAGACGTCCAGGTGGTCCTGCAGGTTGGCGCCGACGCCTTTCGACTCATGGACGACCGCGATCCCGTGGGCCTTCAGGTCGTCAGGCGCGCCGATGCCCGACAGTTGCAGGATGTGCGGCGACTGCACCGCGCCGGCGCTCAGCAGCACCTCGGCGTCGGCATAGGCTGTCTTCTTCTCGGCGGCCTTGCCGACCACGTATTCGACGCCGACGGCCCGGCCCTTCTCGACCAGGATCCTCGTCGTGCGGGCCTCCGTCACGCAGGTCAGGTTCGGGCGGGAGAGCGCCTGAGCCAGATAGGCCATGGCCGCGCTGCAACGCTGGCCGTCACGAATGGTCAGGTCGTAGGGACCGAAACCCTCCTGCTGAAAACCATTGAAGTCCTTGGTCGTCTTGTGGCCCGCCTGGCGGCCGGCCTCGATCAGGGTCGAATAGAACGGACTGTCGGACTCGCCCTTCGACACATGCAGCGGGCCCTGGCCGCCGTGATAAGCGTCGCCGCCGCCGTGGTGGTGTTCCGAGCGTTTGAAATAGGGCAGCACCTCGGCATAGGACCAGCCGGACAGCCCCATCTGCCGCCACTGGTCGTAGTCGCGCGCGTGGCCGCGGATGTAGATCATGCCGTTGATGGCCGAGCTGCCGCCCAGGCCCTTGCCGCGCGGCCACCAGAGCTTGCGGTTGTCCAGGTTGGGCTCGGCCTCGGTCCAGAAGCCCCAGTTGCAGTCGCCCTTGTCCTTGATCAGCTGGCCCACGCCGGCCGGCATCCTGACCAGGATCGAGCCGTTCTTGCCGCCGGCCTCGAGCAGCAGGACCTTGACGTTGGGGTCCTCGGTCAGGCGGGCGGCCAACACGCAGCCGGCCGAGCCGGCGCCGATCACGACGTAGTCAAAGCGTTCGCTGGCCATGGCCCCGACACCCTCCCTCGCAGGTTATCATTGTTAAGGCAGAGTGGTCCGGGTTCTCGCCGCGCGCAAGGCTCCCCGAAATTTACGGGTACAGGTTAGTACAGAGCTCGATCCAGGCTAGAGCTGTCGTCTTCGATGACGCCGACAGTAAGGAACACCGATGCTCTCCAAGCTTTTCTCCGCCGTGGTCGCTTCGGCGACGCTTCATGCGGCTGACGCTTCGGCGGCCTCGTTCTACGACGCCGCGCTCTGCAAGCCGGCCTATACGATGGAGTCCGCCATGGAACTCTATGAAGCCGCCGAGAGGATCACTAAACCCGACACGTCCTTGCTGACCGCCTATGTCTACAAGCTGCCGAACGATCTCGGCCAGGACGGCTTCAAGACCAAGGAGGTCGTGTTCGCGAGCACCTCGGTCGGCGTCCTGATCCAGGGCCAGCAGGCCGAGGCGCTGGCCCTGCGTTATCAGCTGCAACGCGAACGCTCGAACCTGATGGGCGCATCCACCAAGGGCTACGCCCGCGCCCTGCCGCTGGCAGAACAGCCCCGGCCCGAGGCGGGAACCGTCTCGGTCATCGCCCGGGAGAGCGCGTCCCTGCCCGGCAAGACCTTGCTGGCCTGCGAATTCGTCTCGAAGGAGGATCAGGCCGGACTGGACGCCTACGAAAAGTCGAAGGGCCGRTGAGACTCAAGGGGGCGCCCGGCCTGGCCGCGCCAGCGCCGTGGCGCCTGTTCGGCACGCGCGACCATGAGAGGTGATAATTTCCCCATGTTTGCGCTAACATTATCTATTGTACTTTAAGCCCCCCGCCTAATACCGTGGCCTCGTGCATGAACGTTGCCCGTCCCGACAAGATCGGCGCACGGGCGAGGAACGAAAAGCGTGGAGGCCCGGGGCGAGATGACGAGACCGATGAACGCCGCGATCGCCGAGAGCCCGCACCAGAGCCTTGGCGACCTCACCCCGGCCCAACTGAGGGTTCTGGAGCGCGTGAACTCTGGATTGCTCAACAAGCAGATCGCCTTCGACCTCGGCATCGCCGAGGCCACGGTCAAGGCGCACATGACCGCCGTGATGCGCAAGCTCAACGTCCACAACCGCACTCAGGCGGCGATCGCGGCCCAAGGCATGATCGCCAAAACGCGAGCCGCCACCGACTGAGGGTAGGCGAAAGTCGGTATTGGCCAAGCGCCCCTCTTCCGAGGAAGATCGCGCCGGGCGCGCGGCGGGCTAAGAGCGTTCGGGCCGGAACGCGGCGGGGGAGATCGGATTGGCGAGACGGACTGGACAAACGCGTGGCGCGACGATGGTCGACGTAGCGGCCGAGGCCGGCGTCTCGGCCATGACGGTGTCGCGCGTGATCAATGGCCGCAGCAACGTGGACCCCGAGACGCGGGCGGCGGTGGATCAGGCGATCCGCGCCCTCGGCTACACGCCCAATGTCGCCGCGCGCAGTCTGGTCACCTCCGCCGAACTCAGGATCGGGGTCATCTACGCCAACCCGAGCGCCGCCTTCATGAGCGACTTCCTGACGGGTGTGTTCGAGGAAGCCTCGACCCGGGGCGCTCGCCTGGTCCTGCTCAAGGGCGGCGAAGACGGCCATCCGCCTGACAACGAGGCGCTGAAGACCCTGCTGGCCACCGGCGTCCGCGGCGTCATTCTGGCGCCGCCGCTGGGCGAGGCGGCCCCGGTGCTGCGCGTACTGCGCAAGGCGCGGCTGCCGATGGCCGCCGTCGGCGCCTATGACGTCGAAGGCGCGATCTGCGTTCGCATCGACGACCGGCGCGCGGCGCGTGAGATGACCCGCGAGCTCATCGGTTTGGGCCATCGGCGCTTGGGCTTCATTCTCGGCAATCCCGACCAGGCGGCCAGCGCCGAGCGTCTGGCGGGGTTCCAGGCCGCCGCGGGCGAGGTCGAGGGCGTGCGGACGACCATCGCCCAGGGCGACTTCAGCTTCGCGTCGGGATTGGCGGCGGCCGAGCAGCTGCTCGACGCCGCCTCGCCGCCGACGGCGATCTTCGCCAGCAACGACGACATGGCCGCGGCGGTGATCTCGGTCGCCCACCGCCGTCACCTCGACGTGCCCGGCGAACTCACCGTCGTCGGCTTCGACGACACCTCGGCGGCGGTGACGCTGTGGCCGCCGCTCACCACGGTGCATCAGCCCGTGCGCAAGCTGGCGGCGGAAGCGCTTGGCCTGCTGGCGGCGGAAATCGCCGCCGGCGAAGGCCCCACCGGCCGTCGCGCCGGTCACGTGCTCGAGCACGAAATCATCCGGCGCCAGTCGACCGCCTCGAGACAGCCCGCCCGCGCCGACAACTAGATGTCGGCGAAGGCGAGTTGGCCATTCACACTCAACCCGAAACCAGATACATACTACCTATGRACGAAACGGGGCGCGATACGCCCGCGCCGTCCCGCCGCGAACACGACGCCTCCTCGCGGCGAGCTTCCTTCTCGCGCTACGTGCCCAGCGCGGGAAGCGGGAGCGCCGCCTCGCATCCCCCCCAAGCAAGCGGGCGGCGCTCCCAACCGCCTTCCTGGCCGCCTTAGGCCTCGACGACCTTCAGGTCGCGGACATAGCGCTTCCAGTTCTCGACATAGTGCAGGGCCGAGGCCTGCAGGATCATCGTGTGGTGCTCGCTGACCTCGCGCACCACCTTGCCCGGCGCACCCACGACCATGGAATTGTCCGGGATCTCCTTGCCTTCGGTGATCAAGGCGCCGGCGCCCACCAGACAGTTCTTCCCGATCTTCGCGCCGTTCAGCACGATCGCGCCGATGCCGATCAGCGAGCCGTCGCCGATCGAGCAGCCGTGCAGCATCACCATGTGACCAATGGTCACGTTCGCGCCGATGGTCAGCGGCGCGCCAAGATCAGTGTGGAGAACCGAGCCGTCCTGGACGTTGCTGTTCTCGCCGATCGTAATCGGATCGTTGTCTCCACGGGCGACCGCGCCCCACCAAATACTGGCGTTCTTCTTGAGGATCACATTCCCCATCACGCTCGCCGTCGGCGCGATCCAGTATTCGCCTTGGACGGGAAGCGTGGGAGCAGTGGCGCCCAGGGAATAGACAGTCATCCGTATGCCTCGTTTTCTTGGACGCGATTTTCAGATTAACGACCCGGAAACCATGATGGGCCATTGTAGTCAGGCGATTCGAGAGGGAACATTCCTCAAGCGGGAATCATTTTCCTGTCGTGATCCGGTCGGGGGCGACCTTCGCCGTCGACCTGCCCGCTGACGAAGACGAGGTGTCGCTCTTGGCGTTTCGGCGTATAGCACCGCCCTCTGGAACCCCTCACGGGGGGAGCTCTCCCGAGCCGCCTCGCGCACGCGACTTCGTTACAATCCAGCTCACCGCCAAGGACGACGCCTCACAGGCTCGTCCTTTTTTATTGCCTGAATGGAGGCTTTGATGACCAAGCGAGCCCTGAAGCGGATGGCGCGTGAAGGCGCGTACGAGACGACCAGCCAATACGACGACGCCAAGGTGCGCCGTCTGCCGGTCGATCACCGCGGCGGCGGCTGGTCGCCACTGTCCGATGAGGGAGGCCCGAGAGGCGATAGTCGGGACCAGAGCTATCTCAAAACCATAAAACCAAAATCGCCAGGCCAGGCCGAGTTGATGGAAGCCATCGACAACAAGAACCTGGTCATGGCCCTGGGTCCGGCCGGCACGGGCAAGACCTATATCGCCATCTCCAAGGCGGTGGAGGCTCTGGAGGCCGGTACGGTCAGCCGCATCGTGCTCTCGCGCCCCGCCGTCGAGGCCGGGGAGTCGATCGGCTACCTGCCGGGCGACATGGAAGACAAGCTGGCCCCCTATCTGCGGCCGCTCTACGACGCCCTGACCGACCGCCTGTCGGTCAAGCGCATGCGGGCCCTGATGGCCGAGGGCGCCATCGAGATCGCCCCGGTTGGCTTCATGCGCGGCCGCACTTTGAACAACGCCTTCGTCGTGATCGACGAGGCCCAGAACTGCACCTACATGCAGCTGAAGATGCTGCTGACCCGCCTGGGCTGGCACTCGACCATGGTCGTGACCGGCGACCCTAACCAGTCGGACCTGTTGCCAGGCATTTCGGGCCTGGCCGACGTCGCCGACCGCTTCGAGGCGGTCTCCAACATCGCCGTGGTCCGCCTGGCCGATCGCGACATCGTCCGCCACCCGCTGGTCGCGGAGATGCTGGGCGTTCTCTAGAGATCCGAGTGGGGCCGCTTCGTCCGAGGACGGAGCGGCCTTTCGGTGGCGATTGCGCTTTACAGCAGTCTGAGGTTGAGCGACCCTTCCTTTCCTATCAGGCTCAGGATGGAAACGGTCATGTTGAAACGCTCGGCCCTCGCTGCCTTGGTCCTCGCCGGTTTCGCGAGCGGCGCATTGGCCCAAACCCAGTCCTCGCGCTCGCAATCTCCGCCCCAACGCACCGAGATATCCCCCGGAGCGGCCAGGTATGAGAACGTGAGCAACCAGGCCAAGCTCTGGCGGCAGAGCATGACCGACACCCCCCAGCCGGAGGTCACCCAGGATCAACGGCGCCGCGCCCAAAAGGCGGTCGCCCTGATCAAGGCCAACCGTTGTGAGGACGCCTACAACCTGGCGCTGGCCGAGCAGGATTACCAGCTAGCTCTCAACATCGCGGGGACCTGCAAGGCGCACTTTCGCCAGTAGACGCCCGGGCCGGCCAAGGTTCGTCAAAATCGAGACTTGAGTTTGAGGCGGTCGGACGTGCAAGGTCCGGCCGCCTTTATACTTTTTTGGACATGTTCATGGCCGACACCGAAGCGCCGCGCACGGAATTGACCCTTCGCGGGATCATACTCGGCGTCCTGATCACCCTGGTCTTCACCGTCGCCCAGGTCTATCTGGGCCTCAAGGTCGGCCTGACCTTCGCCACCTCGATCCCCGCCGCCGTCATCTCGATGGCCCTGCTGCGGGCGTTCAAGACCTCGACCATTCAGGAAAACAACATCGTCCAGACCATCGCCTCGTCGGCGGGGACCCTGTCGTCGGTGATCTTCGTGCTGCCGGGCCTGCTGATGATCGGCTGGTGGGCGAACTTCCCCTACTGGCAGGTGTTCGGCGTCTGCGCGGCCGGCGGCGTGTTGGGCGTGGCCTATTCGATCCCGCTGCGCCGGGCCCTGGTCACCCAGTCCGACCTGCCCTACCCCGAAGGCGTCGCCGCCGCCGAGGTGCTGAAGGTCGGCTCCAGCTCGCGCGAAGGCGCGGAAGAAGGCAAGGCCGGCCTGTTCGCCGTGACCGCCGGCGCGATCACCTCAGCGCTGTTCGCGGCCTTGGCCGCCGCCAAGATCTTCGCCGCCGAAGTGGCCGGCTACTTCAAGGTGGGGGCCGGCGCGACCGGCCTGGGCGCCTCGGCCTCGATGGCCCTGATCGGCGCTGGCCACATCATGGGCATTACGGTGGGCGTGGCCTTCATCGTCGGCCTGATCATCGCCTGGGGTATCGCCACCCCGATCCTGACCGCGATAGCCCCGTGGACCGGCGACGTCGCCACCCACGCCGTAACCGTCTGGCGCACCCAGGTCCGCTTCATCGGCGCCGGCGCGATCGGCGCCTCGGCGATCTGGACGCTGGGTAAGCTGGCCGTGCCCGTCTGGCGCGGTCTGATGGCCGCCCTGGCCGCCAGCGCCGCCCGCAAGTCAGGCGAAGGCGTGATCCCCCGGGTCGAGCAGGACATTCCCATCAACCTGGTCGGCCTGATCGTCCTGATCGTCCTGGCCCCGTCCGGCTGGCTGCTCTACGATTTCCTGGCCGGCGGTCCGCTGGCGGGCCTGGCCGTGCCGCTCGTGCTGGCCGGCGTGGCCTTCATGGTCGTGGCGGGCCTGTTCGCCGCCGCCGTCTGCGGCTACATGGCCGGCCTGATCGGCGCGTCCAACAGCCCGGTCAGCGGCATCGCCATCCTGTCGATCCTGGGCGCCTCGGCCATGGTCGGCGCGATCGGCCACGCGACCCTGGGTCCGGACGCCAACACCGCGATGATCGCCTTCGCCCTGTACGTCACCACCCTGATCATGGCCGTGGCCGTGATCGCCAACGACAATCTGCAAGACCTGAAGACCGGCCAGTTGGTCGACGCCACGCCGTGGAAGCAGCAGGTGGCCCTGATGATCGGCGTCGCCGCCGGCTCGGCCGTCATCCCGCCGGCCCTGGAGCTGATGAACCGCGCCTGGGGCTTCGCCGGCGCGGCCAACCTGCAGTCGGTGGCGACCAATCCGCTGCCCGCGCCGCAGGCGACCCTGATCTCGACCCTGGCCAAGGGCGTGATCGGCGGTCAACTCGAGCTGCACATGCTGACCGTCGGCGTGATCGTCGGCCTGGGCCTGGTCCTGATCGACGAGACCCTGCGCAAGCTCAGCGCCAACAAGTACGCCCTGCCCCCGCTGGGCGTGGGCCTGGCCATCTACCTGCCCAGCGCCGTGACCGCCCCCGTGGTGGTCGGCGCGGTCGGCGGCTGGCTTTATGAAAAGTGGGTCCGGAAGGGCCCCAACGCCGAGGGCGCCGAGCGCCTGGGCGTGCTGGCCGCCTCGGGCTTCATCGTCGGCGAGAGCCTGTTCAACGTCGCCTATGCCGGCCTGATCGTGGCCACCAACAAGGACTCGCCGCTGGCCGTCCCGTTCGCCCCGTCCGAGACCGTCGGCATGATCCTGGCCGCTATCGTCGGCGTCGGCCTGCTGGTCTGGCACTATGTCTGGGCCAAGGGCGCGGCGGCGCGGTCGGCGAAGATTTAGGGCCGCGAATGCTGAAGGTCTGGAGTCGCCGCTCCTCCTTCAACGTCCAGAAGGTGCTGTGGCTGGTGGGGGAGCTTGGCCTTCCCCACCAGCATATCCCCGCCGGCGGCGACCACGGCGGGCTCGACGATCCTGATTTCCTGGCGATGAACCCGCACGGCCGGGTTCCGGTCATCGACGACGACGGCGTGGTCGTCTGGGAATCGCACGCCATCCTCCGCTATCTGGCCGCGCGTCACGGCGGTCCCGCCTGGTGGGCGAACGAGCCCGCCGATCGCGCCCAAGCCGACGGCTGGATGGACTGGGCGCAGACCGCTCTACAGCGGGACTTCCTGACCGGCGTGTTCTGGGGCTGGTACCGCACGCCGAAAGACCAGCGCGACAAGGCCGCCGTCGAGACCGCCATCGCCGCCTGCGCCCGCCATTTCCGCCTGCTCGATCGAGTTCTGGCTGACCGCCCATTCCTGGGTGGCGACGCGCCAAATCTGGCCGACATCCCCGCCGGGACGCATCTCTACCGCTACTACGAACTCGAGATCGACCGGCCCGCGACACCGAACGTCGAGGCCTGGTACGCCCGCCTGCGCGATCGTCCCGCCTATCGCGAGCACGTCATGATCCCGTTCGGCGAGATGAAGGGGCGACTGGCCTACTGAGCCGGCCTCAGGATCGTGAACACCACCTCGCGGCGGCCGCGATAGCCCAGTGACTCGTAGAGGCCGATGGCGGTGGCATTGTCGGCGTAGCTGTGCAGGAAAGCCCTCTCGCCGCGCGCCAGGATCTTGGCGGTGACCTCGCGCAGCAGGCGGGCGGCGTAGCCCATGCCGCGATGGTCGGGATGGACGCAGACGCCGCTGGCCTCGGTATAGCCGTCGGGCCGCATCCGCTCGCCGGCCATGGCGACCAGTTGGCCATCGACCCGTACGCCGATAAAGTCGCCGAGTTGATGGGTGCGGCCGAAGAACGGACCGGGCTTGGTTAGGGTGGCCAGGGCCAACATCTCGGCCGCGTCGGCATCGCCGAGCGCCAGCATGTCGAACGCCACGTTCCGAGCGGGCGCGACCTCGATGGCCTCCATCTGCAGGCATAGCGCGCTGGAGACGATCTCGGTCCCTGGCACGGGCGGCGGCGCGGTCGGCTCGACGAGACCAACGGTCCCCTGGGCCCGCACCAGTTCGCCCAGCGCGGTCAGGCTTTCGGGGCTTTCATCGACTGTTCCGGCGAACAGGCCGAAGTCCGGATGCATCCGCAGCGCGCCGCCGTGATGCACGGCCAGATGGCTCTGACGGCCCGTCAGGGTCGAATAGGCGGGACGGTCCAGAACGTGGGCGAGGACGTGAGCGGTCATGCCCCCATTCAAGCCGGACAATAGGCGGCGATCAACGCCTTCGCGGCCCCGACCACCGCCTTGGCGGGCTTGTCGTCGCCATCGAACATCTGGCTGGAGGTGAAGACCCCCTCGATCAACAGCATCATGGCGTCGCCGACGACCTGGGGATCGGACGCGCCCATCTCGACGGCCTTGGCCCGCAGCCGGTCGCGCAGCTGCTGCTTGTGGACTTGGGCGACCTGGCGGCCCGCGTGCTGGCGGTCGGGATATTCGACGACGGCGTTGGAGAGGTTGCAGCCGCGATAGTCGTCGCCGCCCGAGCGATCGGCCAGGCCCTGGAAATAGGCGACCATCTGGGCCTTGGGATCGTCGGGATGCAGGGCTTCGGCCGCCTCGAAGCGGTCCCAGAAGCCGGTCTCGACCTCGCGCAGCACGGCGGCGACCAGCTCGTCCTTGGACTTGTAGCTGCGGTACAGGCTGGGCTTGGTCACGCCGGCGCGGGTGACGATCTCGTCCACGCCCACGGCCCGGATGCCCTCGCGATAGAACAGCTCGCGCGCCGTGTCGAAGATGCGATCGGCGGCGCGGGCGGCCGGCGCGTAGGGCCCGGCGAGGATCTCTTCTGGGGTTCTTTTAGACATTTTCGAACATGGCGCTTGACGATGTCACTTACCGGTACGTATGTAGCCAATCAAGCCCGTACCGATCGGTTACATCGCCTTCCATATCGAGAGACGACATGCCTACAGCAAGCCCCCTAGCAAGCCAGAAGAGGCCGTTCGGGCAGAACTATGCCTTCGTGGTCGCCAGCGCGATCTTCTTCGCGCTGCTGGCCGCCGCCGGCCTGCGCGCCGCGCCCGGCGTGCTGATCCTGCCGCTGGAGAAGGCCTTCCACTGGGACCGCGCCTCGATCTCGCTGGCCGCCGGCGTCGGCATCTTCCTCTACGGCCTGACGGGGCCGTTCGCGGCGGCGCTGATGCAGTCGTTCGGCCTGCGCAAGACCGTGGCCCTGGCCCTGGTGATGATGTCGATCTCCACCGGCCTCTCGGCCTTCATGACCGCGTCCTGGCACTATGTGGCCACCTGGGGCGTGCTGACGGGGGTGTCGAGCGGCGCCGTCGCCATGGTGCTGGGCGCGACGATCGTCAATCGCTGGTTCGTGGCCCGGCGCGGCGTGATGCTGGGCCTGTTGTCCGCCTCGACCGCGACCGGCTCGCTGATCTTCCTGCCCGGCATGGCGGTGATCGCCGAGCACGGCGGCTGGAAGCCGGTGGTGCTGACCGTCTCGATCGTCTGCCTGGTCCTGGCCCCGCTGATGTGGCTGCTGATCCCCGAGCGCCCGGCCGATGTCGGCCTGAGGCCCTACGGCGCGCCGGACGACTATGTGGCCCCCGCCCCGCTGAGCGGCGGCAGCGCCCTCTCCTACGCGTTCGGCGCCCTGGGCCGCGCGGCCAAGACCCGGACCTTCTGGCTGCTGTTCCTGGGCTTCTTCATCTGCGGCCTGACCACCAACGGCCTGGTCGGCGTGCACATGATCGCCTTCTGCGGCGATCGCGGCATGCCCGAGGTGCGCGCCGCCGGCCTGCTGGCGCTGATGGGCCTGTTCGACCTGGTCGGCACCACCGCCTCGGGCTGGCTGACCGACCGCTATGACAGCCGCAAGCTGCTGTTCGTCTACTATTCGCTGCGGGGCCTGTCGCTGATCTACCTGCCCTTCTCGGACTTCTCGGTGGTCAGCCTGTCGGCGTTCGCGGTGTTCTATGGGCTGGATTGGCTGGCCACCGTGCCGCCGACCGTGCGGCTGGCCTCCGAGGCGTTCGGCGAGCGCGACGGCCCGATCGTGTTCGGCTGGATCGCCGCCGGCCACCAACTGGGCGCGGCCACCGCGGCCATCGGGGCCGGCGTCATCCGCGCCAGCCAAGGCCAGTACGTCGAGGCCTTCATCGTCGCGGGCGCCGCGGGCCTGGCGGCCGGCGTCGCCTCGCTGATGATCCGCCGCGCGGTCCCCAAACCAGTCCTGGCCTGAGGCGCGCGGCGATCACGAAGGTTTAGTCCAGGTCTTCGGCGAGGATGGCCATCTCGAACATGAACGAGCCGTCCTCGTCCTCGTCCTGGAAGACCACGCCGATGAACTCGCCGGCCACTTCGACCTCGGCCKAGTCCTTCTGCTTCGGGCGCGGCTTCACGGCGATGTGCGGGTTGCCGAAGGTGCGCTTCAGGTGCTTTTCGAGCTTGGCGACGGTCGTGGCGTCCACGGGGGGCCTCTTGTTCTAGCTGAGCGCCCGGGGAGCGCCTTCGGGGCGAAACTAGCGACCGGCGCGAGAGTCGCAAGCCGCTTCCGGCGGATGAGGTGTGGACGCTCCTTCGGCCAGCAGCCAATCGCGGAAAAGAAGCGCTTGCTCGGACGCATTCTCCCGCGGCGTCAAAGCCACGATCAGGGTTTGGCTGAAGGCAAAGCCCAACGGAGCCACAAGGCGTCCGCTATCCAGGTCCCGCTGGGCGAAAGCCCACGGCGCGACAGCCACGCCCATTCCGGCGACCGCCGCCTCAAGCATGTAGAAGAAATGGTCGAACTCTTGCTCGCGCGGGGCAGGCGGAAGGCTCCCAGCGCCAGTGTCGCGAATCCATTCACTCCAACTTTGTGGGTAGGTTCGTGTCTGGAGGCGGGGGGCGGCGCAGACGCTCGAAAAGTCCACGACACCCCTGGCCGCAAGCTCCGGCGCCATCACCGGGCCGTGGAAGTGACGCATGAATGGGACGGCCACGGAGTCCTGATAGTCAGCGTCTCCCGTCCATCGCATCCGGATCGCCAAGTCGATGCCGTCGTCATTGAAGTCGAACGGCCCATTTGACTCAGCGACCCGCACCGGAATGTCCGGATGAGCGGCCTGGAATGCCGGCAGGCGCGGGATCAGCCACTTCATGGCGAAGGTCGGCATGCAGGAGACGACCAACGGTCTTGGCCCGACCTGAGCCGGCCGCGGCACGGCGGCCTCGATCTGGTCGAAGGCCGGCGACAGGGCCTGGGCCAGCTTCAGCCCCGCCTCGGTGATCCGCAGCCGCGAGCGCGGCCCCTCGGTCAGCGCGACACCAAGTTGCTCCTCCAGCTGGCGGATCTGGCGACTGACCGCGCCATGAGTCACGCACAGCTCGTCGGCGGCCAAGGTCATGCGGCCATGCCGGCCGAACGCCTCGAAGGCGCGCAGGGCGTTCAGCGACGGCAGTTGGCGGCGGGCCATGTGAAGAAACCTCACAGAAGGCCGACCGATAAGTCGTTATCCGGACCCGTGCAACCGGGGGATAGTCGCGCCCATGCCGCCCGCCGATCCCAGACGCGTCACCCTTCCCCAGGTCCTGGCCCTGATGGCGATCTGGACCGCCGTGATCTACGGAGTCACCGCCAAGCGGCCGCCGGACGCCGAACAGATATCGATGAAGGGAAAGCCCATCGCCTGCGCCAAGCAGAGCTAGGCCCCAGACAGGGGTGAGCCCCGGCGGCGTGCTCGCCGGCCGGGGCTCGGTCCGCCCACTAGGTCGGGGGGGCGTAGAGGGGCGGACGTGAGATTAACGCCATCCCTAAAACCCGGTTCCGCCGCTTACCGCCCTGGCGCGAGTTTTATTTCGAAAAGTTTGGGCCACAGCTTGCCGGTCACGAACAGCCGGTCCTTGGCGGCGTCATAGGCGATGCCGTTCAGCACGTCGTCGCGGGTCCCGGTGACGCCGGCTTCCTTCAGAAGGCCCGCCAGCTCGACCCAGCCGGTGACCTCGCCAGTCGCCGGATTGATCCGCGCGATGCGGGTGGTCTGCCAGATATTGGCCAGCAGCTCGCCCTTCACGAATTCCAATTCGTTCAGGCTCCGGACCGGGACGCCGTGGTCGGTGACCTCGATGCGGCCCGTCTCTTTCAGGGTCTCGGGATCCAGGAAGCGGATGAACGAGGTGCCGTCGCTCATGATCAGCCGCTTGTCGTCGCGGGTCAGGGCCCAGCCCTCGCCCGGATAGCTGAACTCGCCGATCCGCTCGAAGGTGTCGATGTCGTAGATGAAGCCGATCTCGTTGGTCCAGGTCAGCTCGTAGAGGCGGTTCTTCCAGTCGACGATGCCCTCGCCGAAATAGCGGGAGTCGACCATGCGCTCCTGCTCGGAAAAGCCGGTCTCGAGGTTCCATTTGCGGATGAACGAGCGGCCGGCCAGGCCGGTGCTCTCGAACATGAAGCCGTCACGATAGAACAGGCCCTCGGTGAAGGCGTTCGCATCGTGGGTATAGGTCTTCACGATCGTGTAGCCGCCGACGGGGGCGGTCTTCTGCGCCCATGCGGGCGCGCCGACGGCCAGGACAGCCGCCAGCGCCAGGCCGCTCAGGCTACGAACAAGGGCCCGCACTCAGATCTCGCCCACTCAGATTTCGCCCATTCAGATTTCGTAAGAATAGACGGTCTCGGCCAGGGTGTGGTCCATGGTCTTGGCCGGCTCCTCGCAGGTCGGGCAGTTGACCAGGCGGGCGGGCACGCCGGCCGCCGTGCAGTGGGCCGGCACGGGGCGCAGCACCACCGAGCCCGAGGCGACCTTGGCGTAGTCGCCGATGATGATGTTGCCCAGCACCTTGGCCCCAGCGCCCAGCAGGACGCCCTTGCCGATCTTGGGGTGACGGTCGCCGCGCTCGGCGCCAGTGCCGCCCAGGGTCACGCCATGCAGCATCGAGACGTCGTCGCCAACCACCGCGGTCTCACCGATGACGATGCCGGTGCCGTGGTCGATGAACACGCCCTTGCCGATCTTGGCGGCGGGATTGATGTCGACCTGAAAGACCTCGCTGGACCGGCTCTGCAGGTAGAAGGCCAGGGTCTCGCGGCCCTGATGCCACAGCCAGTGCGACACGCGATGGGTCTGCAGGGCCAGGAAGCCCTTGAAGAACAGGAACGGCTGGACATAGCCCTTGCAGGCTGGATCGCGCTCGAACACCGCCTTGAGGTCGGCCTCGGCGGCCTCGACGATCGACGGATCGCTCTCGAAGGCGTCGGCGGCGAACTCGCGCGCCGTCATCGCCCGCATCTCCTGGTCGCCCAGCTTGCGGGCCAACTGGAAGGTCAGGGCGTCGGCCAGATTGTCGTGGCTCAGGATCACCGCATTGAGCAGCGAGGCCAGGGCCGGTTCGTCCTTGGCCGCGTGTTCGGCCTGGTTGCGCAGGGCCGCCCAGACCGGGGTCTGGGTGTCCGGCGTCACCACTTCCAGAGGCTTGGCCATCGGGCTCTCCCTTGCCTGCAGGCGCGATACATAGAGCATCTTGGTTGACGATGCCCCAATTCAAGCGACCGACGCCGCCTTTTACAGGATGAGAGCCGCCAGGTCGCCCGGCAGTTCCCCTCGCACAGCCATATGGTGCGTCCTGAGCAATAGCGCCACCGTGATTGCGTCGGGCATATGACCGGCCGTCGCCGCGTCCAGCGCCTCCCGGAAAGGAACCCGCGCGATCGCCAGGTCCTCGGTCTCGTCGGGGGCCGTGTCGGTGGGCGACAGATCCATGGCCAGGAAGCCGTAGGCGATCTCGTCGGTGACGGAGTTGGAGAGCTCCATCCGCAGGATCAGTCGCCAGTCGGCCGCCCGCAGCCCCACCTCCTCGGCCAGTTCGCGCTTGGCGCCGTCCAGCGGATCCTCGCCGTGCGGCGCGCCGCCCTCGGGCAGCTCCCAGCTGTAGTTGCTCAGGGCGAAGCGGTTCTGGCCGACCAGGGTCACCGTGCCGTCCTCGTGCAGAGGCACCACGCCGATCGCCTGGTTCTTCATGACGACCTTGCCGTAAAGCGCCGGCCGCCCCGTGGGCGCGATCGCCTGGTACTCGGTCAGGGTGATCCAGGGATTGTCGTAGACGACCTTGCTGGACGAAACGCCCCAGGGCTTGCCGTGCGGCCGGAGCCAGGCGGGCTTTTCAGACATCGACGCTCCAAACTTGTCGGCCGCACCGGTTTATCGGCCGCGCCTAGTTTAATCCTGACCGTACAAGGCCTACCTGATCGGGCCTATATCGCTTGTGTCGCTTCGTGGAGATCGTCTTGGCCGGTTCCGTTCCTCCCGCGCCCGAATTTGGTGAAACCCTGCCGATCGAGGCTTCGGCGGAGGTCGTCGCCTTCCTGGCCAAGCGCCGCTCGGCCTCGGCCATGACCCTGGCCGCGCCGGGGCCGGACGACACCCAACTGGCCGACATCCTGCGCCTGGCCGCGCGCGTGCCCGACCACGGCAAGCTGGCGCCCTGGCGGTTCGTGATCCTGAAGGGCGCGGCCAAGGACGCTTTCGCCGAGAAGATCACCGCCCTGGCCAACAGCCAGGAGAATCCGGTCAAGGCCAACGCCGCCCTGCGCAAGCTGACCCGTCCGCCGGTGGCGGTGGCCGTGGTCTCGCGGTTCATCCCGGGCGAAATCCCCGAATGGGAGCAGCGCCAGAGCGCCTCGGCGGTTTGTCATCAGATGCTGTTGGCCGCCGCGGCCCTGGGCTGGGGCGCCAACTGGATCACCGACTGGTACAGCTACGACCCGCGGGCCACGGCGATCCTGGGCCTGACCGAGGACGAGAAGCTGGCCGGCTTCCTCTATCTGGGCACGGCGACCGAACAGCCCCAGGAGCGCCAGCGTCCGGACGTGGCCGCGATCACCGGCGAATGGAGCCCGGCCTAGGGAGCGTAGCCTGGGATTGGGCGTTGGTTCAGCAGCAAGCGAGGACACCGACATGGCGCGACGCAAGGATCCCTGGACCAGCCTGGCCTTCGACAGTTGGGCGCTGGGGTTGGAGGCCTCGTCGGTCATCGGCCTGCGCATGATGAAGCTGGCCGCCGGCGGCGCCGCGGCCCAGGCCGAGGCCCAGCTGATGGTCGGCGAAAAGGTGGCGGCCGGCCTGACCTTGCCGATGCTGGCCATAACCGGCCAGCTGGGCGCGTCCGGCCCCGCGATCGCGTCGCAGTCCCTGGCCCACCTGCGCAAGAAGGTGCGCGCCAACCGCCGGCGGCTCTCCAAGAGCTAGACTTGGCGAAACGGCCGACAGGAGTCATATTCAGCGCATGAAAGTCACCTCGACCGAAAATCGCAGGGCGCTTCTGAAAGCCCGTGAGAAGTACGGCACGTGGTCGGAAGTGCTCAAGCACGCCGTCCGCGGCAAGGACGGCATCCTGCGCGTGCCGCGCATCGACGACGAGGACGAACTGGCCGCGCGTAAGGCCGGGTGACGTTCAGCTTCAATCTCGTTCTGGCGCTGTTCCTGTTGGCGCCGGGCTTCGCCTTCGTGATGGGCGTCTACTACGGCGGTCCGCGCACGAAGCTGGAGCCAACCCCGCCGCCGCCCAATTCTCTGCTCGCACTCGCTCTGGTCACCAGCGGCGCCCTCGCCGCGCACCTGGCCTGCGCGGGATTTTACGCCGTCTGCGAACTCATCGCCCTGTGGGCGAAGGCCAGTTGGAGCCTGCCGCATCCCAACCCCTATGTCGTCGCCCTGGGCCTGAACGGCGCACCGGACCGCTATCGTGAGTTCGGCCTGTTCTGGGCCCTGCTGAACCTGACGGGCCTGTCGGCGGCGACCTTTGGCGCGACCCGCGTCTTCATCGACTGGCGCCTGCGCAAGCACAGCCGCATTCGTGGCGCTCTCTATGGCTGGATGTCGGAAGCCACGATCAGCGAAAGCGCCATCGCCTATGTCGTCACCACCCTGGAGCTGGACGGCGCGGCTGTCGGCTATGAGGGCTTGGTGGAATACATGACGCTGGACTCATCCAAACAGATCGTCTCGCTGGTGCTGAGCGACTGCGAGCTGTTCACCATGGTCGCCAAGGGCGGCATGGTCCATCGCGTCCGCAACCCGCGTGAGGAGCCGCTGGAGAACATCGTCCTCGGGCGCGAGGCGATCCGCAACATCGCCTTCACGCCAGTCGGTACGATCTAGGTTTCTTCGACCGCCAGCCCCAGCCGCGCCTGCACCGCCTTCACATAGGTCGGCCCCACCGGCACGGCGACGCCGTCGCGCAGGATGAGCGCGATCAGGCCCTTGCCCAGGCGGTTGACCGCCTCGACGCGGTCGGGGCTGACGAAGGCCGAGCGATGGACGCGGATCATCTTGTTCGGGTCCAACCCCTGCTCCAGCGCACTCATGGTGATGCGGTGGATATGGCTGCGGGTGGCCGTGTGCAGCAGGACATAGTCCTTGGCCGCCTCGATCCAGTCGATCTCGCTGACCGCCACCCGGATGTGGCCTTGGCGGGTAGCCACCCAGATGCCGTCCAGATCGTTGTCACGGATCGGCGCGGCCTCGGCCTGTTCGAAGGCCTTCTGCAGGGTCCGCCGGCGGCGGGCCCGCTCCACCGCCTGGCGCAGGCGGTCGAAGCGAACGGGCTTCAGCAGATAGTCGGCGGCCTCGACCCCAAAGGCGTCGGCGGCATAGACCTCGAAGGCGGTGACGAAGACGATCTCGGGCCGCGCCTCGACCGGCAATTGCGACGCCAAGGCCAAGCCGCTCAGCTCCGGCATCTGGATGTCCAGCATCACCAGGTCGGGCGAGAGCTCGGCGATCGCCTGGCCCGCCTCGCGACCGTTGCGGGCCACGCCCACCAGCCTGGTGTCGGGGATTTGGGCGAAAAGGGCCGATAGCCGCTCCAGGGCGGCGGGCTCGTCGTCGACCAGCAGGACCTTCAGTGTCATCACGCCGCCTTCGCCCCGGGCGTCACGGCGGCCGGATCAAGCCGCAGCGGGAGGCGCAGCAGCACCAGAAAGCCCCGCTCGCGCGGCGCGGCCTGCAGCACGCCCCGCGCGCCGTACAGCACCTCCAGCCGCTGGCGGACATTGGTAAGGCCCACGCCCACTCGTCCGATTTGAGAGCTGGCGGCATGGTGCGCCGCCTCGCCGTCGTCCTCGACGATGATCACCAGGTCGTCGGCGTCGCGCGACACTTCCAGGCGCACGGTCACCGGACGGCTGGTCGGGGCGACGCCATGCTTGATGGCGTTCTCGATCAGGGGCTGCAACACGAAGCTGGGGACCAGGGCGGCGCGCAACTCGTCGGGACACGAGAACTCGACCCCCAGCCGGTCGCGGAAGCGCACGCTCTCGATCTCCAGATAGGCCTGCAGTGTGGCCAGCTCGTCCTCCAACGGGATCATCGCCTCGGGGTCGGCGGCCAGGGTCAGGCGCAGGAACTCGGCCAGGCGAGCCAGCATCGACTCGGCCTCGTCGTTGCGGCCGGTGATCACCGCCGACGAAACGGCGTTCAGCGTGTTGAACAGGAAGTGCGGGTTCAGCTGGTAGCGCAGGGCCGCCAGCCGCGCGGCGCTGGCTTGGGCCTCGGCCGCCAGGGCCTGGGCCCGGGCGTCAGCCAGCTGCCGCTCATGCTCGCGGGTCACGCGGACGGCGATCATCATCAGATACAGCGCGCCCAGCAGGGCGAACATCCAGGCTCCGACCAGGAACTGGCTGGCGGCGCGGGCGGCCATCACGCGCGGGGCTGGATGGACGCCATCGAGCGCCGTGCGCAGGTGGCCGCCGATCAGCATGTCCGAGGTCGCCATGACCAGGGCCAGGCCCACCACCGTGGGCAGCAAGGCCGCGAACCGCACCGGCCGGCCGTCCTGTAGCGCACGGCTGGCCCGGACATAGACCAGGCCCGACAGCAGCGCGCCCAGGCCCATGAACAGGAAGTGGCTGGCCAGCACGCCCGGCAGCGGGGTCTTGCCGCTGGCCAGATACGGCAGGGCGAACAGCAGCGTGTCCAGCCCCCAGATGCCCAGGGTCAGAAGCAGCGCCTGCCTGAAAAGGTCCGACTTCAGCCCGACGTCGATATCTTTCATGGGCGCAGTCTAGCGGAAGGCGCGCCGCGCGCAGCCCTCTCGGACGCGCCGGGATCCGCTTTCGTCGCTCCGCCGCGTGTACTCAGCCGCGGCCGCGATACGGCGCGACGCCCTGGTCGGGGACCCACAGGCCCTCCGGCGCCGGGCCGGTCTGCCAGAACACGTCGATCGGGATGCCGCCGCGCGGATACCAGTAGCCGCCAATGCGTAGCCAGCGCGGCTGGGCGATCTCGACGATCTTGCGGCCGACCTTGACCGTGCAGTCCTCGTGGAACGAACCGTGGTTGCGGAAGCTGGTCAGATACAGCTTCAGCGACTTGCTTTCGATCAGCCAGTCGCCCGGCGCGTAGTCGATCACCAGGTGCGCGAAGTCCGGCTGTCCGGTCACCGGGCACAGCGAGGTGAACTCCGGCGCGACGAAGCGGGCCAGGTACAGCACGTCGCTCTGCGGATTGGGCACGCGCTCGAGGACGGCGGCCTCGGGGTTTTCGGGGGCGTCGACGACGCGGCCCAGCTGGGTGACGTTCAGATCGGTCATCGCCGCGATTTAGGCTTCCCGGCCCCGCGAGACAAGCCGCTTGGCCCCGGCTACAACGTCGCGAACAAGTGTTTGCCTCGCGGCTGGGAGAGAACGATGTCGGGACGGGACTTCGACGGTTTCACGGTGGTGGTCACGGGCGCCTCCACGGGCCTGGGCCGCGCGATCGCGGTGGAGACCGCCCGGCGGGGCGCGGGCCTCGTGGTCGTCAACTTCGCCCGCAGCGCCGAGGAGGCCGAAGAGACCGCCCGCCTGATCGAGGCCGAGGGCTCCAAGGCGGCCCTCGTCCAGGGCGACGTCGCCGCCGACGAGGACTGCCGCAGGATCGCCGCGGCCGCCGACGCCACGGGTCGGATCGACGCGCTGTTCAACAACGCCGGCGTCACCAAGTTCGCTCCCGACCACGCCGATCTCGACGCGGTCAACGCCGAGGACTTCCTGCGGCTCTATTCGGTCAATGTGGTCGGGGCCTTCCAGATGGTGCGCGCCGCCCGCTCGCTGCTGGAGGCCGCCCCGGCCCCGGGAGCCGTAGTCAACACCGCCTCGATCGCCGGCGTGGTCGGCAACGGCTCGTCGGTGCCCTACGCCGCCTCGAAGGGGGCGATGACCACCATGACCCTGTCGCTGGCTAGGGCGCTGGCGCCGCGCATCCGCGTCAACGCCATCTGCCCGGGCTTCATCGACACCCCTTGGTTCGGCAAGGCCATGGACGCCGAGCGCGTCGATCGGCTGCGGGCTGGCGCGGCGGCGGCCACGCCGCTGAAGGTCGCTTCGAACGCCGAGGACATCGCCGGGGCCGCGGTCTTCCTGGCCTCGCCCGCCTCGCGCCACGTCACCGGAGAAACCCTGCTGGTCGACGCGGGCCTGCACCTGGGCGGCGCAAGTCTTTCTATGCGGTAAATACCACAGGCGAGTGGGATTCGCTTTTCCGGCGCCTGTGGCGGATATGCGCATGATCTGAAGCAAAATCGTCACAGTCCGCCCAAACTTTGAGCCACGGGCGCCCTTCTCGCTGGCGTTCCGAGTCCCCTGATTGCAACTAAGGGCGGGTCGCCGACTAATCCGACGGGGACGCAAACGCGCTTGCAGGCGCCGTCGGGGCTCGGGAACCAACCCGGGAGACGACACAGAAAAAGGGGATAGAACTATGAAAGCCATGAAGATCGCACTGGTCGCGGCCGCCGCCACCGTCGCGCTGAGCGGCGCCGCGATGGCCGAGGAGCTGAAGCTCTCGTACAACCTGGGCGTCGCCAGCGACTACGTGTTCCGCGGCGTCAGCCAGACCCAAGAAGATCCGCAAGTGTTCGGCGGCGTCGACGCCGCCTACGGCATTGGCTACGCGGGCGTCTGGGCCTCGAACGTCGACTTCGGCGCCGACGACCCGACCGCTGAAATCGACCTGTACGCCGGCGTGAAGCCGACCATCGGCGACACCAACCTCGACCTGGGCGTCGTCTATTACGGCTATCTGGAAGACAAGGGCCTGACCCCCGGTTCGTACAGCTACGTCGAACTGAAGGCCGCTGCTTCGCACGCCTTCGGCCCGGCCACCCTGGGCGCCGCCGTCTACTACTCGCCGGAATATCCGGGCAAGGGCGGCAACGCGACCTACGTCGAAGCCAACGCCGCGATGCCGATCGCGCCGAAGCTGACGCTGTCGGGCGCCGTCGGCCACCAGGCCATCGAGAACTACGGCAACTACAACACCTGGAACCTCGGCGTCAGCTACGCTCTGACCGACAAGCTGTCGGCCGACCTGCGCTACCACGACACCGACGAACACAACTTCGGCAAGATCTACGACAGCCGCATCGTGGTCAGCCTGAAGGCCGCGTTCTAAGCCTCTCCGCTTAGTCCGAAAAGACGAAGCCGCCCCGGGGGACCGGGGCGGCTTTTTCTTTGGCCGGTTACGTGGCAGGGGCTTTCGGCGGCCGCATGGCCAGCACCGCGACAAACACCACCGCCGTCACCGCCGCGAACAGCTGGAAGGTCGGGGCGAAGCTTCCCAGCCGGTCGCGCATGGCCCCGGCGATGAACGGTCCCGCCGCCGAGACGGCCCCGACCAGGCAGGTCAGCGAGAACAGCTCCAGATTGCTCTGGCGGCCGTAATAGTTCAGCAGCAGCACGGTCACCGCCAGCACGGTGAGACCGAAGCCGACCCCCGTGCCGATGGCGTAGACCAGCATCAGCCCCGGTGTCGCTGCGTGGGCCAGGGCCAGCAGGCCCGCGACCAGCATCCCTTGGGCCAAGACCAGCAGCCAGCGCGGATCGACCCGGTCGCCCAGCGCGCCGCCAGCCAGGCGGGCCAGGGTCTGCATCAGCGATTCCAGGCTCAGCATCTTGGCCGCCAGGGCCCCAGCGGCCACCGCCGCCACGCCGGCCGCGACGCCCAGCTCGGTCAGGTGGGTGACCGAAACGCTGGCCACGGTGACGCCGACCAGCAGATGGCTGAAATAGGCCGCGACCAGGATGTAGAACTGCGGCGTGCGCAGGGCCTGCTTGACCGTCCATTCGTGGGCGGTGCGATAGACGCGGGCGTCGGCGGGAGCCTGGCGGGCCTCCGCCTCGACCTCGAGATCCACTTCGTGGGCGGCCGCCGCCAGCCACTTGGCGCCGCCGACCATCAGGGCGCAGACCAGGCCCACCACGGCAGCCAGCACCGCCTGGACGATCCAGTAGAGCCGCCAGTCGTCGTGGCTGGCGCCCATCAGGCTCAGGGCCATCCACGGCCCCGCCGCACCGCCCAGCGAGCCGAAGGTGAAATAGATCCCGAACGGCAGGGCCCGCTTGCGGAACAGCGAGGACAGCACGTGGGTGCCGGGGATCAGGGCGGCCATCTGGAAGCCGACCCCGCACGCGGCCGCGCCAGCGTAGTAGCTGAGCAGGCTCTCGGAATTGGCCAGCCCCAGGAAGCCGCCGGCCAGCACCGCCGCGCCCAGCATGAGGGTCCCGCGTACGCCGATCCGGCGGATCAGGATCGCCGGCAGCCACGACGAGGCGCCGGTGAACACGCCCAGCACCGAAAAGCCCAGAAAGGCCTTCTCGAAGCTCCATTTCAACTCGCCGATCATCGCCGGCAAAACCACGCCCAGCGAGCCGTAGGTCGAGGCGGTGATCAGGAACAGCAGCAGGCTGAACCCGGCCAGCAGCAGCCACGGACGGAAGCGGTCTTCGACTTGGGTCATAGGTATCTCCTCCTTACCCGTGAAACGGGGGAGGTGGCGCGATGCGAATACGCATCGTGACGGAGGGGGCGTCGTGCGGCGGCTGCGCCCCCTCCGTCACGTCGCCTATCGGCGCCGCGCCACCTCCCCCGTACGCTTCGCTACGGGTGAGGAAGGTAAGGTTCATCCGCATCAGAACGTCCGCTTCAGGGTGGCCCGCCACTCGCGGCCCTTGCCCGGCAAGGCGCCGAGGTTGGCGTAGGTGTCGGCGTCCGGGGTGAAATAGAACTTGTCGAACAGGTTATCGATATTGACCGACAGGGTGTACGGCCCACGGTTCACGAAAGCCGAAGCATTGACCAGGGTGTAGGCCGGATAGCGCACCGCATTCTGCACGGTGCCCGCCGTGCGGCTGACGTGGCTGACCCCGACGGTCGCGCCCGCCTGTCCCCAGTCGTAGCCCTTGCTGGTATAGGTCCCGTACAGGCTGACCACCGACTTGGGGATCAGGGTGTAGGCGTAGTCGCCGCTTCGCCCCGGCAGACCGGCGAAGCTCCACACCACATAGGAGCCGCCATAGGCTTGAGCGCCCGGAACGCCGGCGGTGTAGGCGGGAATGTACTGGAACGACGCGTCCGGCCCCTTCACCGTCGTGCGCTGGCTGTTGCCGGCGAAGGTGAACGACAGGCGCTCTGAGGCCAGCCAGCGGACCTCCAGCTCGACGCCCTTGGCGCGCGTGCCCTGGACGGTCGGCGGCGAGATGGCGCCGGCGATCTGGGTGCGGTTCTGGCGGTAGGCGGCCAGCGAGCCGATCAGGGTCCCGCGCAGCAGTTGGAACTTGACCCCCGCCTCGGTCAGGTCGGAGCTGGACAGCCACGAACCGTCGGCCACCAGGTTCGGGGCGATGTCGCCGGCCTGGCTCATCTCCAGCGCGGCGGCCTTGGCGTAACTGACATAGGGCATCAGGCCGATCGGCAGCTTGTAGGTCAGGCTGGCGCTATAGGTCGCCTTGTTCCGGTCGTCCTTCTGCTGGCCCGCGACCACATAGCTGAGGAAGCCGGTGTCCTGGCTCTCGACCTCGTAGTGGTCCCAGCGGCCGCCCAGCACCAGATTGAAGCGGCCGGCCTCGATGTCGGAGGTGACGAAGACGCCGGTCTGCTTCCAGGTCGAGCGATTGTCGTTCTCCCAGCGCAGGCCGATGCCGCCCGGCTCGTCGTCGAACGGGCTGTCGATGGTGTCGGTGGGCGTAGCGCCGAAGCTGATGTCGCGGCGGTCCAGGGCGATCAGGCCGCTGTTGTAGCTCTCGCGGCGGCGGCCCTTGAACCAGCGACGCGAGGCGCCCGTCAGGGTGCGGGCGTGGACGACGCCGAGGTCGGCCGGGAAGGCGTAGGTCAGACGGACCTCGCTGACCTTGGCGTCGGTCGCCGACGGATAGCCGTACGAGACGAAGCGCTTGTTGTCCTGGCGGTCGTGGAACAGCTGCAGCTTCAGCGACCGGTCGCCGCCCAGGTCCTTGGCCAGGTCGAAATAGAGGGTCTGGGTGTTGGTCTTCGAGAAGTCGGCCGGGCTGATATAGACCGTGCGGCGATCCAGCTTGGTCGTGCCGACGCCGATGTCGAGCGTGTGGGCCGCGTCGCTGCTCGGGAAGCCATAGTATGGGATGTAGAGCGCGCTGGCATAGGGATAGAAGCCGACCTCGTTAGGCGTCAGCTTGCCGTTGTGGTCGGCGTCGGCCAGGCTGGTGTCGCGGCCGGTGATGTAGTTCCGGTTGTCGATCAGATCCTGGGTCAGCCGGTTCCAGCCGGGCGTCTGCACGTCGCCGTCCGAGTGGAACATCATGCCGCCGAAGGCCGTGCTCCAGCCATCGCCGAGGTCGAAGTCGGACGAGACCTCCAGCGTCTGGTGACGCGGATAGATCCCCTTGTAATAGCTATGGCTGTCCTCGGCCTCGCCGTAGACCCAGACGCCGCCCTCGGCCTGACCCAGGGTCACGGGCGCGCCGAACTGGCCGGTGACCAGCTTCTTGTTGTAGCTGCCGAAGGTGGCGGTCACCTCCCCTTCCGGCGCGGCCAGGAACCGGCCCTCGTCGCGGGCCGATTTCGGGATGAAGTTGACCAGGCCGCCGACCTTGCCGGCGCCGTAGACCGGGGTTGGCGGGCCGCGCAGGATCTCGATCCGCGCCGCCCCGCCGATCGGCGTCGAATAGGTCCCGCGGTTCTCGACCCGCTTGAAGCCGCGGAAATAGTTCTCGGCCAGGGTGCCGCGGATGTTGAGCGCTCCGGGCACGCCGTAGAAGCTGGCGGTGTGGGTCCCGGGCGAGACCTTGGTGACGCCGTCCAGGGTCAGCACCCCGTAGCGCTCCAAGGTCACGTCGCTGACCAGGCTGGCCGACCGCGGGGTCTCGATCAGGGGCTTGGCGAGGCCGAACACCGTTTGGCTCGGCTGCTTTTCCAGCAGGCCCGCCTTGTCCCGCGCCACGATGATCACGGCGTCGACCTGATCGGCGACCTGGGGCTCGGTCGCTCTTGCCTCGGCATGGGCGGCGATCATGCTCGACAGCACCAAGACGCTGGCGGACAGCAGGACGTTTCTGGACGGCATTATGGTCGAACCTTCACGCCGCCAGGCGGGGAGTCCCGGCGGTCTAGGTTCCGATATCTGGGGATGACCCGGCGTCCGTCAAAATGCCTTCTGACATTTCAGTTTAGATTATGAGGGCGCTGTGGCGGGAAAGTCGCAGCTTATGTAAGGGCGATGAAATCCTCCCCCAGCGGGGGAGGTGTCGGCTCGAAGAGACGACGGAGGAGGAAGAGG